>JBAUTA010000065.1:0-4696 GCA_049581985.1 Kovacikia sp. | reverse complement strand
GCTGACAAACTTATTGGCTGAGGAATCCTGGGGGTCGCAGCGGATGACAAACTTGAAATAGCGGGGTTCCCCAACTTCGAGCGGAGCTATTTTTCCTGGTGGCAGGGAAATTCCGATCACGCCTACGGATGCTTGGGTGATCGTTGCGATAGTTCGATCGAAGATATACTGCCCCTGATGCTCTTCAATCCGAAGTTCTGCCGGACGGGTTTCGGTGACGCTGTAGGGAAGATAGAACCAGAGGGTGGGATAGGCAGAAACGGTCGAACCCAGGATAAAGTGTTCCCCATCCTCTCCCTTGTAGAGGGGAGCTAATGCCGTCAGCGAAGAAGCGCTCTTCGGGCAAGAACCACTCCGATCTCCCCCACCCGTTCGACGTCCGCTGGGTGTTCCCGTAACCGGAGAACTCCCTAATAACCAATCAAACCATCCCGCCTGCGCTGATGAAGGATGCATCACCAGACTGAAGGTAAGGACGATCGTCCCGATCAGGGATAATCGCTGAGATGATTTTTTGCACTGGCTCATAGGGCTTTGGATTTTGAGGATTGAGTTGGGCAAAAGGGAAGAGTTTGGTTTTTAGAGTTTGGTTTTTAGATTTTAGATTTTGGGTGCAATTCTCCTGTCCGTGGGCCTCTGATCTTTTTTTGCTTGCTATTCTCTGTCTTTTTCCTGCCACCTAGCCTGTTAGTCAGATATAGAATTCCGCCGCCAGTGATCAGCAAAGTCAGGGTTGAGGGAATCAGCGGGATCCAAAGCTGCCCTAATACTAGCCCCGTCAGGCAAAGGAGATAAAGGCTGACAATCGCGATTCCGCCTGCTATTCCCAAACGTAGGGGCGAGCGATAATAGTAGACAATCACACCGCCCAGCACTGACCAACCGATGATCCAAAGAACATCTGCCCACCGGGGTAAAACTCGCAACAAGGGCCGCCCATCCAGGACCGCGCTCAGGAGTTGGCTGATCATCTGGGCATGCAGGGCCACACCCGGAATAGTGTTGTAGGGAGTAGCCAGGTAATCTTTTCCCGTCACAAAGGAGGTTGACCCAATCAGGACAATGCTGTTCTTGATTGCCTTGACCTCATCTGGCGTCAGTTGATCGCTCAGAACCTTAGTCAGGGTGACCGTTTTGGCTACTTTAGTAGGATCACGATCGGGGGCACGATAGTTAAGCAGCATTTGGAATCCGGCATTGTCTATTCCCTGGTAGCCCCCCGCAAACCTTCCTAATCGCGGGAAGATCTGGTCTCCAAGTTGGAAGGTGCCATTTGAGGTCAGGGGGTCTTTATAGATAAAACCGCTGCCTTTCTCCAACTCCAGGAAGCGCCGAGCCAATAGCAGGCTAAACGACTGGGTTGTGGCACAGGGTGCATTTTGCACGAGCCCCTGGACAACGAGTTGACGGCGACTCACCTGATCCGGGTCAGAAATGACATCACTTAAACCGACCCGCGCAATTGGAACGTCAGGAGGAGGGTTGGTGCCCGAACCGACAACCTTGCCCTGCTCAACTTCCGGCGTTTTACAGATAAAAAAAAGGCGATCGTTCTTCTGAATCTGATTTGTTAGACCGGGCAACCGCTCGTCAACTTTAAAATCCCGGTACAAATCCAGACCAATAAGTCGGGGCTGATATAACTCCAGTTTCTTGAGCAGAAGGCTAAAAGAATCATCGGATAATTTACCCCGCCCCTTTTCATTTCGCTGAATTTGAGCCTGGATATCCGCTTCCGTCAATTCGATAATGACAAGGCGCGGATCGGGGGGTTCGCTGGGGCGTAACTGTAACAGGTGGTCAAAGGCTTTCAACTCAAATGGTTGCAGAATGCCAGCTAATCGCACTCCTAAAACCAACAGGCTCGTTGCCACACCTGCGAGAACCACCGATCGGGGCGTTGCTTGCCGCAAGGGCGATTTACGGCTGGTGGTGAGGTATTGAATCTGGAGAGCAGTGGGTTTAGGTTCTTTTTCACCTGCTTGCTTCAGCCATTGCTCGGAAGCAAGCAGATCTTTCCCCCGCAGCAAAAAGCTAGGGTCGTGTCCTTGCTGCTCCCACTCGATCGCCCGCACCAGCAGGCGCGTATGCTCACGGACATGGTTCAGATCCGTATCAAGCCCTTTCAATAGGGCGTGCAGAGCTTTGTCAAAATCATCCTCTTCCCGGAAAAACAAGGCATTGTGCTTCGACAGGATAGGATGCAACTGTTTCATATCAATATCTCGCCGGAAGATTGGCATCAGGCGTTTGTGACACTGAATCGCATGTTCAATTTCCTGCTGGCAAACCGTTGAGGCCACCGAATCGGGACTAATGACAAAAATGAAGGTGTCGGCGGCTTCAATTCCAGCTTCAATTTCCAGCCACCAGTCCGCTGTCAAGGGAATATCTTCCCAATCGACCCAGATTTCCCGACCGTCGGCTTTTAGCACCTCATAGAGCGTTCGGACAAAGTCTTTGTCCTTGCGGGAATAGGAGATAAAAACGTCTGTCACAGTACCCACCTATTCCTTCCCCTCACCAGGGGCTACCAATTAACGTAAACGCAGACCAAAAGTACGGATGGGAAAGGACTTCGTTGCCATTGTCAATTAACTCTGAGGGCAACTTGACCTGGCGGTTCGTCCAGATCAGATTGCCATTTCGCAGGCGCACTTTCTGATTCAGCATTTCCAGTTGAGTTTCTCGCAGGGCAGCGGCTTTGATGGGCTGTTGCTGCAACTGTCGATAAAACTCTGACATCAAGGCAGAGGTCCCCTCATCGCTAACATTCCAGAGACTGGCAAGAGCAGATTTTGCCCCAGCTTGAACGGCGAAACCCGCGAAACCCAGTTCTGCGTTGATATCTCCCAAGGCCATGCGGCAGGCACTTAAGACAACCAGTTCTACGGGCGGGTCGTTCCAACCTAAACTTCTAAGCTGGTCGAGCCGCAGCCGGGTATCCCATAGCTGAATGTAGGACTCGCTTAATTTTCCAGGCAGAAATTCACCGTGGGTTGCCAGGTGAATAATACCAAAGGGTCTTTGTTGCCGCTCTTGCTTAAGGTTAGCGAGGGTGAAGGTTTCATTAAAGAGCTGTTGCCCCTGCCACCTGTCGGATTGAATCGATGAGAGTTCGATCGGCACTGCTGGCAGGGGATTCTGATTGGCAAAGGTAGAGGCTCCCGCTGCCAGCACTTGAGCGGTTTTAATGTCACCGTAGCGGGTATCGGTGAGGCTGAGGGTGGGCAACAGCCCCAGACTATAGGTTTCAACCAGAAACTTTTGACCGTCGTGGAGAGCAGCCAGGGGAAGGAACCGCAGTCCGGAATCCATCACAAAGGCGAGGGTCTGAATCCCTTGGGCGTCTAGATCTGCTTTGAGGGGCGCAATCAGCCACCGATAAAGCTGTTGGGCAAAAGGCAGATAGCTTTGGGTGCGGGTTTTACTGGGGTCGGCAACTTCGTAGCGAAATTCCTCCGCAGTCTTCAGGACGATCGCCCGTGTGGCATCGGGGATGGGGTATAGGACGGGCTTGCCCTTTGCCGTCACCAGCAACACTTCTAATTGGTCATTGTCGGGACTGGCTAGCATCTTAGCAGAGGTCTGCGAATTCGTATTGACCCGCGGCGACGCAAAGTTGATATAGATAATTGCCGGTTTAATTCCCGTTGCCTCCGCCACTTTCTGGAGCATTCCCTGGGCTTCTGGAACGCTCACAATCTGAGGCTGATTGGGTAAATCTAAATGGGCGGTGAACTGATCGGTCAGTTTTTCTTCAGTGTCGGTAAAGTCCGATGCCAGGGAGATCGTTGAAGTCGGTGGTGCAACAGGAGGAGTAACAAAATTGACTCGCGGCGAGGATTGAAAATCCGTCGTAATTTGACTGGTCAGTATTTGACTGGTCAGTTGAGGGATGATGATTTTAATCTGAGCCGGGGGATCTCCTTGCGTGAACGAACTCGAAAAGGACCGAAGGGGCGCGATCTGATTAGGACTTACCGTTGTAATAAATTCACCCAGGTTATTTAAAGACCGTCCCGTGACAATGGCTCCAGCAGTTCCATTCTGGGCCGCATCGCCCACCACGAAGGGCGCGTTTCCACTGAGCCGGATGGCGATCGCGCCACCTTCCAGGGCACCTCCCGCGAAGATACTAGGGTTGGAAAAGGCGTTTAGAGCAAAGGGGATGGTGTTTGTAGCACGGAAAAAGCGCCCAGCGGTAATGTCCACAGTTCCGCCATTCCCCGATGAGCTTGTATCCACAGAACCTGTTGTAATGCTGCCACTGGCAGCGAGTGAGACTGCGCCGCCATTGCCACTATTGCCAACAATGGCACGATAGACGGTCTCTGTTGCACTTCCACTAATTTTTGTGGAGTTAATTGCAGAGGTGTTGATATCGCCAGTAGTAATCTCACCGTTGGGGGCAGTGAGTGAGACGGCACCGCCCTTACCATTAGCACCATTGGAAAGATCATTGGTTGAGTCTGTATAGGCATCAATATCACCCGTGGTAATACTGCCATTGGTTACGGAAAGTGAGACGGCACCGCCATTGCCACTATTGCCGTTGGTGGCGCTGCTGTCTGTAAATATACTGCTCGTGGTAATACTACCGTTGGCGGCAGTGAGCGCAACGGTACCGCCATTACCAGTATTGCCATTGGATGCGAAGCTATCTATAAATATCCTGCCAGAGATAATATTACCG
>JBAUTA010000064.1:0-2688 GCA_049581985.1 Kovacikia sp. | reverse complement strand
ATCATAGGTCGGTATGAATAAAGTTATTTTATTGAGCTTTGATGTTGAAGAGTTTGATATTCCTGAGGAATACGGTCAATTATTAGAAGACAGGATTAAATTTGAAGTTTCTTTACAGGGCTTAAAGTCAATTCTTGCGTTGCTGGATCGGCTGCATATTCGGGCAACATTTTTTATCACGGCCCATTTTGCGATTCACCATCCAGCAGTGGTTCGGGCGATCGCCCAAACCCACGAAGTTGCTTCCCACGGTTTCTACCATTCCTCCTTTGAGCTAGCTGACCTGGGCAAATCAAAGCAAGCCCTGGAAACGATTACAAACACTTGTGTAACGGGCTTTAGGATGGCGCGGCTGCAAAAAGTAGACGACCAGGCAATTGAACGGGCCGGGTATGCCTATAATTCTTCAATGAATCCGACCTACCTACCAGGGCGATACAATAATTTTTTTCGCCATCGTACTGCCTACTATTCCAGACAGCTACTTAACATTCCGGTATCTGTGACACCTTTGCTCAGATTTCCGCTATTCTGGTTGAGCTTCAAAAATCTGCCGCTATTTTTGTATCAGTTTGCTAGCCAACTGACTTTAAGCGTCGATCGCTACCTGAATCTGTATTTTCATCCCTGGGAATTTACTGATATCACCAACTTCCAGTTACCTGGCTATATCAAACGCGACTCTGGTCAACCGATGCTTCAGCGTTTAGAAACCTATCTAAACTGGCTCAAACCCCAAGCAGAATTTGTGACATTTTCGGAGTTTAGAAGTAGAAGCAGGGTATAAGGATAGGGCAGTTAGGCAAAAGGAAAAGGATAAAGATAGGGAAGGCAGGATAAAAAATTATCCTTCTCCCCTCTCAACTCAACCCTTAAACCCTCAAGCTCCTCATGGGTTTTGATTATCTACCCTTCCACTACCAAACCACTCAACTCAACTCTCAAACCTTAAAACTCCTCACTCCTAATCTCTAATGCCCTGGTTAAACCTGTTGTCCCTGGTGGGAATCGTCGGTCTGTGTGCAATTGCCTGGTTGGGGTCCGAAAACCGTCGGATGATTTCCTGGAGGGTAATTTTCTGGGGGATTGGGTTGCAATTGGTACTGGCTTTGCTGGTATTTCTAATACCCTTTACTCGCAGTGCGGTGATTCTGCTGAATGATGCCGTAAACTCCGTGCTGGATGTGGTTGAGGCGGGTTCCCGGTTTATTTTCGGCTCGGTTCTGGTGCCAGACTCAACCAATGTACCGGGTCCTATTCTGGCAGGGCGTTGGATTGCCAGGGCAATTACGCCCCCCTATGTGCCCGTACCGGGCGATCGCCTCAGTCCCGACAATATTAACCTGGGCTATGTCTTCGCCTTCCGAGCCCTGCCGACGATCATCTTTTTCTCGGCATTAATGTCACTGGGTTATACGCTGCGGCTGATCCAACCGATGGTGAATTGGTTCGCCCACATCTTTCGGCGGACGATGAACTTGAGCGGGGCGGAGGCTTTGAGCGGGGCAGCCAACATTTTTTTGGGAATTGAGGCAACGCTGGTAGTGCGCCCCTATCTGGTGGATATGACCCGCAGTGAGATCTGTGCGGTTCTGACCTGCTGCTTTGGCAGTCTCGCCTCAAATGTTTTAGGACTCTATGCCCAATTCATGCGTCCGGTCTTTCCCAACATCACCGGACATCTGATTTCTGCCTCCATCATGTCGATTCCAGCTTGCTTTGTTATGTCTAAGCTGTTGGTGCCAGAGGTAGAGACACCCAAAACCCTGGGGCGTGTGCTTGAGGAAACACCGGACGCCCCCGTTGAGGAACCTGAAACCAGTAACGGAACGGTTACCGACTTGACCCGCATCAGCCCGATGGAAAGTCTGGTGATTGGGGCAATGGATGGGGTGAGGCTGGCGATCTCGATCGCCGCCCTGCTGATTGCGGTTCTGGGTTTGGTTGCCCTGATTAACCTGTTCTTCAGCAACCTGGGATCTCTGGCACTCAGCCAGAATCCCTTGCTTCAGGGGGTTGGCAGGGTTTTTCAAGTGCTTTCCCTGCAAAACATCTTGACCGTCCTGTATCTGCCGCTGACAGTTTTGACGGGCGTTTCGCTCAATCCCCAGGAACTCTGGCAGGCATCCTCGTTGATCGGTCGGCGGTTGCTGGAAACGGAGGTGTCTTCCTTCGCTCACCTGGCAACTCTCACCAGCCAGGGAGTCATCAGCGATCGCACCCTGGTCGTGGTTAGCTACGCACTTTCCGGGTTTGCCCATATCCCCTCGGTTGGTATCTTTGTGGGCGGTTTGATTGGGCTGATTCCCTCCCGCCGCAAGGACATTACCGAGTTAGGCTGGAAAGCCCTTTGGGCAGCGACCCTGGCAACGATGATGCTGGGTGCAGTCGCAGGAGTGTTTGATTTTGGCAGTAAGGCGATTATTGGCAAGTGACCCATGAAATTACGGCAGATTTTACTGACAGGATTGGCGATACTGGTGGGCATTACGGTGGCGATCGGCAGTGCTTCACCTGGCCTCCAGTCTATTTTCCAGCCTGAACATCCATTCGCTAATCTATCCACCGTTCAGGCTCAAACTCCGCGTACTTCCCCCATCCCCTCTCCCACCCCCTCTCCCACCCCCCCTTCTCCCGCTCTCACTCCTGCCCCTGTCCTTGCTCCCCCTGCTTCCACGGCTCCTCCGC
>JBAUTA010000063.1:0-2128 GCA_049581985.1 Kovacikia sp. | reverse complement strand
GAACAATTTCGCCAGAAATCGTTTGGGATGCCTTAATCACTGACAGGACATCCAGTTGCACACCACTGCTAACAAAGGTGGTACTGGAAGAAGTAGTGGGATCTTTGGGAGCAGTTGGGTTCAGGGGTGGTAGCAACGCTGCATAACCGTCTTCGAGATGCTGCACCTTACCCATCGCGCCCCAACGCAGGTAGGCGTTTCTGGCTGCTTGCAAATAGGTTTTCGCGATCGCCGTAAATTCTCGATGCAGATAAAACTTTGCCGCCAGTTCGTAGGCTAAGGCTTCATATTGCACAAAGTTATCGTCATGGGCAGCTTTGATGGATTGCTCATAGAGCCGCATGGCTTCCAGGTCGCGCCCTGCAATTTGGGCAATCTCAGCCGCAACTAAGGTGGACTTGTGGAAGAAGTTGGCAGGGCAATGATCCGCCCAATAGTGCAGTTGTTGCTGCTGCTGCTGCAACGTTGCCAGAAACTCAGCCTGCGTTTCCCTGGACTGACTGGGGTACAGGGCAGACAAAACCAGGCAGTGGTGCAGCAAATAATTGGCTTCGATCGGCAGCGATCGCACCGCTCCCAAAACCTTGAATGCCTCCTGAGCCGCTTCCAGGGCCTCTGGATATTGCTCATAGGTGAACAGAACAATGAGTTTGATGATGTGGTAAAAAACAATGCCGCTGGCAAATTCCGTTTGTTTCAGAAGCGCTAGGGCCTTGGCCTCATCAAATCCGTCGTGATTAAGAGTATGGGGATGATCCGTTTCTCCCTGCAAATTCAGGATGAATTGCTGCTGCAAACGAATGGTCTGGTAAGCCGCCTCATGCCTGGACTGCTGGGCAAAGGCAAGATATTTTTGAATCGCGCGATCGGCCTCGGTCAGGGGCGTCATCGCTTCCAGCATCTGCCAGGAACCCTGAAAGCCGTTGTAGTTTGCCATGGTGATATCACCTGCCTCGACACAACTGAGAAAGCCCTGTTCTAAAAAGGGAAAATCGGTTGCCATGGGATTGCACCAGACGTTGATATGGCTACCGTGAATATGGAGAACCGTGCCCCTATATTTGGGATCATTCAACTTCTGATTCAACCGAATGGTCATCTCAGAGAAGGCATAGCCGGAGGGAATATCCCGAAACATTGAAACCAGCAGCATGGCGTACATGCTGTAGGCAAAACAGGATTCCTCGGTATGCCCAAATTGCAAGGAGTAGTTGAGGGCCTTGAGCACAACTAAGGGAAACAGGTTGGGCTTACTCAGATAGGCCGGTGGCCCCATTGCGGTGAGAAGACAGAGAATCATCCTCAGGTTGGGGTCTTGAATGACTGGGGCATCAACCAAATCCGCAACCGGGCGATCGCCTAGATTCGCAACAGCCTGCTGCTTTTCTGACTCAATTGCCGCCTGGATTGGCTCATCTGCGTCGGGGAGGGTGACCCCAAACAGTTTGAGGGCGGTCAAGCCAACATTAAATGCTTGATCAAATCGGCCTGCCACCTGGTAGAGATGGGTTTGTAGCCTATAGATCCTGGCCTGATCCAGGTCAGTCTGGGCTTTCTGTAGAAGCAACCGAAATACCGCCTCCGCCCGCGCTAAATTTCCGGCTAAATACTCACATTCTGCCAGTTCCGTAAACAGATGGAATACCTGGGTATAGTCAGCGTCCCAGGCATCGGATGCCAATAAATGGCTCGCCACATCAAAAAACTTTAATGCTGGCACATAGGCGGTAGAGGCTTTGGCCCGGTTGCCCGCCACAATATTCAATTGCCTTAGTTGATTCTTTTCAGCTGGCTCGGTGATGCGATCTCGACCCAAATTGAGGTGGTTCACCACATCAAATAACTGCTCTTCCAACTGGTCTGAGTCCAGGTTTTTGAGCAGCAATCGGCCAATTTGCAGGTGAACGGTTTGTTTTTGAGCAGCGGGAATCAGGGCATAGGCGGCTTGTTGAATCCGATCGTGAACGAACCTATAGGACTTCCCAGCAACCTCGGTAGGCTCTCCAACCACAATTAGGCCGCGCAAAACAGCCTCCCATAACCCATCAGCGATCGCAGCGGGGGGGCGTTCCGCAACGATTGCCAAAATCTCTAAATTAAACTGATTACCGATACAGGAGGCAAATTT
>JBAUTA010000062.1:0-4006 GCA_049581985.1 Kovacikia sp. | reverse complement strand
CCTACGATCGCATCGATTGAAACCCTGACATTAACGAACCAACCCGATCCCAGTCAGTTGGACAATATCAAAGCTCAACTGGATCTGGTGTTGCTGGCACTGGAGGCGCTAACAGGCATCGGCTCCGAAGCAATGCTGCAGGCGGCAGCGGATCTGAGCCTGGAGTCACTGGTTGCCGATCGGGTTTCCATCTGGCGTTTGCGCCAATCTAGTCCCCTGCGGCGGGGGCAAGGTGGACGCAAAAAGCTAGACGTGGAAGAAGCACGGGCACTGGTGCTAATTAGTTGCTACCTGGCAAAGCAGCACCAGGAGTTAATCCGACGGGCAGTTGCTTTACTGGAGCAAATGGCCGATCAAAACCGCGAACCCCATCAGGCTGCTTTATTAGGAGACTACCTGGATGCCTTCAATAATACTTACCAGGAACGGATGGAGGATGGCGACCACACCCCACCCGAAGTCCTAACCCACCTTGCCCTCAAGCTCTTGATTGATTTACTGTTCTATAGTGCAGCCAACGGCCCCCGGCGTTTGTGGCTGGCACTGATGGATCGGGCCAAGAAGTAGGTAGTTGGCAGAAGTCTGTTGACTATTTGCCTCCCTTTCTTCTCCCCCTTTCCCTCCCTCTCCCTTCCCTTTCCCTCTCCCCCTTGCCCATGTCCCTATCAGTTCTGCGACGATATACGCCACCGACCTGCACCCTGGAGATTATGGGGAACCATTCCCCCCTCTCCCGCTGGATGGGTCAGCCTGTGTTGAAGCAGATTCGCTTTCAACTGAAGCTGGATGATCCAAAGCTACCGGAGGAAAAGTGGGTCACACTTAGGGGCGATCGCACCCAGCTAGAAGCGCTGTGCGAAGTTGTAAATACCTATTTGCAGCAGTTTTTAGAACAATCGCCTGGTTTGCTCAGTGGCAAAGGGGAGGGGGCTAACCATGCCGCGATCGCCCTGTTGGCTGCTCCTAAGGAGCAAGTTGTGACCCTTCAGGCCTTGTCCCCTAAGGTCGGTGGAATCTCGCTCCAGCCTCAGGGATTGCTCTTCCATGAGTTGGTTCTGGGGTCGTTGGCAACGGAGGAAACTGGACCTAAAGCCCACTTGAGCGCCCTGCAGTTGTTTGACCTGGCAAATGCGTTGGATGATTATGCCACTGAAGTGCTTGCTCTACCGACGCTCCAGCCATCGCGATCGGAATGGGTAAAACACTCCCCTGCCTGGGCACAAATTGCCGCAGTTGCCCTGGTTGTGGTTGGGCTTTCCGCTTCTATTGCCAAACTATGGGATGGTTCCTACACGACCCAGACAACAGCCCCCACAACCAGTCAGGGAGCCAGCAGCAGCGACCAAAAAATTGCCACCCAACTCCCGCCAGGGGCAACGACAGAGCAGCCTGCACCCTTAGTATTGCCCGATCAAAAACTACCTCCAGCCCCGCCCATCGGTTCTACAGCTTCTCCGCCGCCTGGGTTGCCCAACGGCATCAAGCCCCAGGTCGTTGCCCCCCTACCCAGCTTCAAGCAACCTCCGATCGGGGCGACCACTCCTAATTCCCAGGAGAACCGGAATCAGGCTGCAAAACCCCGGCAGGATAGTGCTGCCAGTGAGTTTAGTGGACGGGCACGATCGCCGCAGTCCGCCTCTGCCCCTCTGCCGGCCCAGCTCAGACCTGAACTGTCGGATGCTGCCCCTGCAAGGTCGTCTACAGGGGCCAATGCTTCCCGTGGCATGGATACCTTTGCCAATGAGTCCACTGCTCAAAACAATACCGCCTTTGACACCATTCCGCAGGTGGGAGAAGTCAGACGTTATTTCCAGCAACGATGGACGCCGCCCCAGGGGTTGACTCAAGTTTTGGAGTACAGACTTGTAATTGGCACCAATGGAAGCCTCCAGCAGATCGTTCCCTTGGGGTTGACCTCTGGTGATTACATCGATCGCACGGGAATTCCGCTAGTCGGCGAACCCTTCGTCTCTCCCATAAACGGCAAACGAAGCGCTACGGTTCGCCTGGTTCTAAGCCCCGATGGGAAGGTTCAAACCTTCCTGGAAAAAGTTGAGTGACTTATCTGAGTCTATTGAAAATGTCAATATGGCAGTTCTCGTTTAAATTAGGATACTTAGAACCTCCACAATCCTTTATAGCCGTAGCCATATGAGTTAGGACGGGGTGCAGGGGTGAAACCCCTGGTTAGGGGCAACGCCCCCACTCCCCCTTTAATCCTCTGTTCTAATCAAACTGGCGACAGCTATAATTCTCGTTTATTAGTAAGTTAGTTACGTAAGTTAGTTGAGTAACCGTTACTCAACCAGACCAGAATCTACCTTCTGTGCCTTGCGTTTTTCTCTTAGCTTTTGCTGGCGTTGATTTTTGGCAGTAAGAGAATGATCAACTGGGAATCCCACAACCGGGATGACCTGATACTGGCGCTCTTCTTCCAACCGCTTTAGCTCGACATAGTTGACCCAGTGAATACAATCAACCGGGCAGGTTTCGATCGCCTCCTGGATCAGCTCTTCGGAATCGCCATCCTGCCGTACCACACGAGAACGCCCGTAATCTGGCTCAATATAGAATGTGTTGCGGGCAACGTGGGCACAATGCTTACAGCCGATGCAGGTAATCTCATCGACATACACCCCGTTTGGGCGAAAGACGCCGCCCAACTCAGGTTCTAACCCCGTCCGTTCAGCGGCGTCTCTCAAAAAACTACCCAATTCAGGTTCCAGCCCTGTCCGAACCGATTCCTCTGTTGACTCGGTTGCCGACGCAGCAGATAAATCCGGTACAGGCGAGGAAGAATCAGACATTAGGCACTCCAGCGTTGCAAGACAAGGCGAATAGAACCATCGGCGTTCTTTTGCTCTTCGGAAACCTGAAAGCCCTTCTGAGAGGTTTCACTCAAAACCGTGTGATAGGCGTAGCGCTGAGTCACGTGGCTTAAGAAGCGATCGACGGTCCAGTTCTGACGCCAGAATTGCAGATCCGCAACTAGCTCATATTCGGTGCCATTCCATCTAAAGCCAATGTCATAGCCATTATCCTGCTCAATGGCAAGTTCAGCGGTCTGGGTTTGTCCGCGATAGCCTTTGACTTCCTGAGGGCCTGACTTCCAGTTAATTCCCAGGTCATTCAATGCAGCTTGCAGGGAGGAGAGGTTGCGAATTTGAGTTTTGATTTGGCTAAAGTGTGACATGGTGTTTTTTTATTTACAAAGCTGGGCAAAAAATGTTGAGAAGTTACCACTCGCTAAAAGTTGTCTGAGCGGTAACCACTGAAGACTGGTGGACTTTCTGAGCAAAATACTCAGAAGTTGGCTCATGGCTGACAACCTGTCCTAATTGAGCCTCGATCGCCGCTGTCACTTCCGCACAAGAAGCACCGACAATCCCAGTCACCTTCTCTTGCACACGACCATCAGGGTAGATAATGAACTCCAGAGTTTCCATGCGTTTAGAGTTAAGAACTTTACAGATTTCAACCAAATAGCAAGCCAGCGAACCAGAGTGGGCTGTGGGTTTCTATGCTGAAATGACCAAAACGAAAATTATCTCCCCACATTCAATTAATCAGAAGTGACTAAAAGAATCATTTTGAATCAAAGCTTAACAAAACCTATTAATTAAGTTGGTTCCGGCTCAGTTATTTGTCAGTTTCGCTTAACTTCCAGTTTCAGTCAAGCCAGAAAGAGTCGGGATTTTAGCTTTACAAAACTCCATAAAAGTACCTTTGGAGGGCAAGGAATGCCGATTCAACCTTTCCCATAAAATAGGGCCAAACTTAAGGCAGGTAGGGGGAATCCCTTTCTATCGGCTAAAAGTTACCTTCCAAATTTCGACCCTTACTCCTGGCTCAAGACCCTTTGCCTGGGCTCAAGACAATGTGATCGTTAATTCTTAAGATATCTTGATGATTCGATTAAGGGCTATTTTCGCGAATCTCTTTTCTACCCAGCATCTATCGCGAGGCTAATGCTGGTTCTCCCAAACTTTTCTCCCCTTCCCGGCCC
>JBAUTA010000061.1:0-1939 GCA_049581985.1 Kovacikia sp. | reverse complement strand
GACATGCCCCGGCCATATGGGCAATTTTGAATTGTTTTCTTCTCAACATTGTGCGTCAGTTAGGCTACCGGACGATCCCTCAAGGAGTAAGGATTCTAACCAATCAAGTCAAACGGGTCTTTGAGTTCTTAACCCAGGGTTTTTCCCCGCCTAAATGAAACCACCCTGCTTGCCAAGGGGGACTATAGGGGGTGTATTTAATTGTGTCTACCCACTTAGGATGGTTAAAAGCATTGCCTACATGAAGTTAGATCGCGTATCGAACCGTAAATAGTTGCTGCCCATAAGTGTTGAATCTTTTGTTGATCCTAATCAATAACCAAACCTTATTGAGAAAATTGGCTCTACTGGAGTCAAGGGGAACAGCGTATCAAAACATACTGCGACATGGCTTACACAAAATTCGGTGAAAACCCTATGCTGTCTACCATCGATCAAAAATTACTAGATCAACCAATCCCTAGTTATAAGACAGAAGATCCCCCCAAAGTCCAATAGAACCAGAAAATCTAAAAGCTTTACACAAAGTGAGCTCCGGGAAAACCAGGGCACCTCAAAAAATAGATTTATCGGTAGCTGAAACCTTTGAAATCTCGTGATCGACTCTCAATAAGGTGGGGTCATTCTCAATGGAATTGAATTAATCGAGGTGCCCACCAGTAAAAAAACGCCAGACTCAAGCTTTTGAGTAGCATGCTAAACCCGGAAGAGTCCCTTAATTTAACCGAGGATATCTGCCAAAGAGTAATGAGTCATCATCCTGAATCTCAATCCTAGTTACTTTTCTGTACGACCAGTCCGATAGCAGGACGGCTGAAATAAGCAACTCTTTTAGTAATGCTTTCCAGGCTCGTCGAGTTGCTTGAAGGATTTGAGCGTAGCAAGCTATTCTCTCTTGCCAACTGAGAGGTGTTGTACGAACAGCCGCCCCAAATTCAAAAAAGCTAGACCAGAATGGAAGGGTGAGTTTCCCCTTATTTGCTGTACTAAACCAGATACTATAAAGCTGTGGCGAAATCGCTCCAATATTGAGCGATTGCCCCGAGTGCCTTCTTAAAAAGAAGAGGGTTTCAGGCACTTCATAAAATGTGCCTAGAAGTAAAAGGCGTCCAAGCAAAACCCCATCTGCCCCAGCATAAGTGCTAAACAGAGGAGTTTTACGGAGAGTGCTCATCCGAATTACTCCAAAAATCGGATACCAGTAATGCCGATATCTGAACAATTCGGCAAGACGTTCTTGAGGTTTAGATGAATCAGTACGAACCTGAATATCCGATTTAAAGAGGTCTGAAAATCCCGGATCTGGATCTCCGTCCCAAGCTTCAAATTCTTTTCCGTCTTGATCAATCAATTGAGTCTTGGGGTAGCACAGAACGACCTCTGGATGGTCATCAAGAATCTCAACACACTTCTCGAGAAACCTTGGAGCAATCAGATCATCATGTGCCGCCAGCTTAAAATATTCGCCTTGGGCCAGTTCCATTGTACAATTCTGATTGACCTGACCACCCAGATTGTATGGATTTCGGTAATAACGAATCCGTTGATCCTGAGCCGCGTAGCTTTGGCAAATCTCCTGAGTTTTATCGGTCGAAGCGTTATCGGAAATAATCAATTCAAAGTCCTGGAAAGTTTGAGCCAGTATCGAATCGATCGCATCCCTAATGTAATTTTCACCATTGTAGACTGCTAGTCCTATGCTCACCCGGGGTGTATTTGTTGACACAACTGTAATTTCCTCAGCAAAAGATTGAATAATTAACGCAATGTGGGCACTGGTTCCGCAGTATAAGTATCTGAACATGAAAAATTACCACCTCTCCAAAATCTGTTGACTAGCCAGCAGCCTTTGGAAACCAGAAGTCTTGCCAACCCCCATTGAGTTCTAGCACTTTGAGCAAGGCTAAAGCTCGACTTCCCTCAGGTCTCCAGCTCATAC
>JBAUTA010000060.1:0-9108 GCA_049581985.1 Kovacikia sp. | reverse complement strand
GAGCGGCGGGGAAAGCGAAATTTTGAATGTTGAATGTTGAATGTTGAATGTTGAATTCTCCACGCTTCCGAGTCCCTGCGGTTCCCTATTTTCCCAGGTGTTCCCATCTGCCATCCGGTCTATCTGTCTCCAACTGTTCAGCGTCAGACTGATGGCCCCGATCGTTCCAATTCCCAGGGAGACTGTATGGGATGGTAAGGGCAGAGCTGCGATCCAGTGATTTTCTACCAGGGTTGGCAGAACGATGACCCCAAAGGCTCCTAAGAGGGCAGCACTGAGCCAGGGAATCCATTCTTGAAGCTGGGCGATCGGGTCGGGTTGGTTGAGAATCCAGTATTTAATCTGACTGTAAAAGATAGCGGCGATCGTCCCACTGATCACAGGAGTAATTATCCAGGTGAGGGAAATCATGCCCAGGGAGGGCCAGTTTACTGCCTGGGCCCCAACGGCAACGCAGGCAAATCCGGCGATCGCGCCGACAACCGCATGGGACGCTGAAACGGGTAAACCAAGGAAGGTTGCGACGTTGAGCCAGACTCCACAGGCAATCAACACGGCAATCATCCCCATCAGCAAGACTTGAGGCGTTTGGGTAAACAGATCTGGGGCAATGATTTTGGTCGCGATCGTCGTAGACACTTCCCGCCCAAACAGGACAGCTCCCGTAAACTCCAGGATGCCTGCGATCGCCAATGCCTGCCTGAGGGTGACTGCTTTTGAGCCGACCGAGGTTCCCATCGAGTTGGCAACATCGTTTGCCCCCAGATTCCAGGAAAGGTAAAAGGCAAGTAGGCTACTGAAGATTAACATCATTGACCTACGTATCCGCTCCGTTGGCTTCTGCGTCTGGGAATTTCTATTGCTGGAATGGGTTGATCGGCTTTCAAACCACTGGCATCCGTCAAGATTTTGACTCGACAAGCGGGGATCTTAGCGTCATATCCTACCAGGATTTTCCAGCCGTAGCCCTATTGGTTAGGACCGGGTGCAGGGGTTTCACCCCTGGCTGGGGGCAACCCCTGCACCCCCTTGAAGCCTCTGTAGCCTGCTCCCTGGCCTAACTCAAGCCCGTTTTTAGCTGTTTCTTCGCTTCCTCAAGGGCGTCAGGCAGTTTGCTGGCATCGCGTCCGCCTGCCTGTGCCAGATTGGGACGACCGCCGCCGCCGCCGCCGCAGAGCTTAGCGATCGCTCCAATAAATTTGCCTGCCTGCAACCCCTTCTGGTTCACTTCCGGGCTAAAGGCTGCCACCAGACTAACCTTTCCTTCCTCAGGAACAGAGCCAAGCACAACCGCACCCTGTTTGAGCTTCTGCTGGAGTTGTTCGGCAGCGGTCATCAGGGAGGTGGGATCAACCCCCTGAAGCTGGGCAACCAGGATTTGGAAATTGCCCGCAGATTGGGCCTGGGAGAGCAGTTCGTTGGCCTTGGCGAGGGCAAGTTGTCCCTTGAGGGTTTCCAGTTGCTTTTGAGTGGTTTTCAGTTCATTTTGGAGGGCGGTGATCCGATCGGGGATTTCCTCTGGCTTTACTTTGAACCGATCGCTCAAATCACGCACAATCCCATCCCGCAGATTCAGGTATTCCAGCACGGCTGGCCCCGCAACCGCTTCAATCCGGCGAATGCCAGCTGCAACACCCGCTTCCGAAACGATTTTGAACAGTCCAATTTCGGCGGTGTTATTGACGTGGGTGCCACCGCACAATTCCATTGAGACACCGGGAACATCCAACACCCGCACTTCACTCCCATATTTCTCACCGAACATGGCGATCGCGCCCTTGGCCTTGGCCTCTGCCAGTGGTAGGGTGGAGGTTTGGGCCGCATGGGCTTCGGCAATCCAGGTATTCACCTGATCTTCGATCTGCTGCACCTCTTCGGGCGTCAACGGACGGGGACAATGGAAGTCAAAGCGGAGGCGATCGAAGGCAACCAGTGACCCTGCCTGGGAGATGTTGTCATCTATAAGTTTTTTCAAGGCAGATTGCAGCAGGTGGGTAGCGGTGTGGTGGGCCTGAACCCGCCGCCGACAGGCGAGGTCAATCTGGGCGGTGACTGCATCGGCGATGTGGAGCGTGCCGCGTTCAATCCGTCCGTAGTGAACGAAGAAGGCAGATTCCTTTTTGACATCTGCAATTCGCACCAGCACATCCTCACCCGAAAGGTAGCCGCGATCGCCAATCTGACCGCCTGACTCCGCATAGAAGGGGGTTTGGTCTAACACGATCTGGACATCCGTTCCGGCTTCTGCCAACTGCACAGACTTGCCGTTGATCATCAGGACGCGAACTTCTGCCTGAACAGTCGGCTGGGTATATCCCAGAAACTCAGTTTGTTCGATGTGCTCGGCTAGTTGGTCTAGGGTGCCCTGAGCGGTCAGATCAATGGTTTCCAGGGCATCGCGGGAGCGGATTCGCTGCTTCTCCATTTCGGCTTCAAAGCCTTCGACATCGATCGTCAAACCCTTTTCCGCAGCAATTTCCTGGGTTAATTCAAGGGGAAAGCCGTAGGTGTCATAGAGGGTAAACGCATCCTTGCCGGAAATCTGTCCCCCTGCACCGATGGTTTCTGTAATTTCCGCCAGTAGTCCTTCTCCCCGGTCCAGCGTCTTCAGGAAATTGATTTCCTCTCGCTGCAAGACAACCTTAATTCCGCGCTCTGTTCTTCGAACGTTGGGATAGGCGACCTCGGAGACCGCTATCGCGGTTTCCGCTACCTGGGTTGTAAACTCCTGGTTAATCCCAATCAGACGACCATAGCGGATGACCCTACGAATGAGTCGCCGCAGCACATAGCCTCTGCCCTCGTTAGAGGCAACGATACCATCCGCCAGCATATGAACCACAGCCCGAATGTGGTCGCCAATCACCTTGAGGGCAATTTTGGTGGCCTCATCGGCTGTTCCATAATCGATGCCTGCGATCGTCGCTGCTTTTTGGATAATGGGAAAAATTAGATCGGTTTCGTAGTTGTTGGGTTTGTCCTGGAGGATTTGTGCCATCCGCTCCAGTCCCATTCCGGTGTCAATATTCTGGTTCTGGAGGGGAGTCAGGTTGCCTTGTAGATCCCGGTTGTACTGCATAAACACCAGGTTATAGAACTCCAGAAAACGCGTATCGTCTTCCAGATCAATGAAATCGTCCCCCAGTTCCGGCTTGAAGTCATAGTAAATCTCCGAGCAGGGACCACAGGGGCCCGTGGGTCCAGAAACCCAAAAGTTGTCCTTTTCGCCCATCCGCTGGATCCGATGAGCCGGAATACCAATTTTATCCCGCCAGATCGTAAAGGCTTCCTCATCATCTTCAAAGACGCTCACCACCAGGCGCTCTGGCAAAAAGCCATACACTTGAGTAGACAGTTCCCAGGCCCAGGCGATCGCCTGGGCCTTGAAATAGTCCCCAAAGCTGAAGTTGCCCAGCATTTCAAAAAAGGTGTGGTGCCGCGCGGTCCGTCCCACATTCTCAATGTCATTGGTGCGAATGCACTTTTGAGAAGTTGTGGCGCGGGGAAATTCTGCGGGTCGTTGTCCCAGGAAAATCGGCTTAAACGGCAACATTCCGGCGATCGTCAGCAAAACAGTGGGATCTTCCGGCACCAGGGATGCACTGGGAAGAACCTGATGCCCTTTTGCGGCATAAAAATCGAGAAAGGCCTGCCGAATCTGAGCGCCGCTCTTGGGAGTAGACATAGAGCTTATGGGAATCCGAATTGACTAAAAATTACTGCTGATCTTTATCATGCCGTATGATTTCACCATTTCACCTGACATTCTGGTAAACTGTCCCGACAAATTAGAACTAAAGCCATCGGAACACTGCCACCCCTGTCATCGGAACTGCGCTCCTACCTCCCAAGGGCAACCCCATCTGGATCCCTGGATCGGCTTTTGGCTGAATCTGCTTACCTACGGATGCAACTCGATTACCCTCAAGCCCAATTCTAGCCTGCGGTCTAGCGGCTAAAGTTGACGAACTCCACAGACTCTTCTGACACGGTTTCAGAGGGAGCTTCAGCAGGGGGAGCAGATTGAGCCCTAGTGGTTGCCTCAGGAACGTTCGTTGCAGGGGCCGCTGGAGCTGGAGCCAGTTCCTTCGGCTGTGCCGGACGACGGGCATCAATCAGGCTAATGGCTCGTTTAACGCTTTCTGGCAGAATCACAACCAGGCCATTGAGAGAGGCGGAGTTGAGAGCCGTTTCAATGGCAGTGGTTTCATCCAGAATCGTTTCACAGTGGGCATCTGCCTTAGACTGCTGAATTCCTTCGCAAATTAGCCTGGCAGCGTCACCACGGGGTCTTCCTCGGGTGTCATCGTCTTCCTTGATGATGATGCGATCGAAGATCTGAGCGGAGAGCTTGCCCAGGGTCACAAAATCCTCATCGCGGCGATCGCCGGGGCCTCCCACAACGCCAATCCGCTCACCCGGCCAGTTTTTGACAAAACCGCCCAGTGCTTCGTAGCTGTGGGGATTGTGGGCATAGTCCACCAGGGCATGGAATTTACCTAAATTCACCAGATTCATGCGTCCTGGTGTCTGGCTTGTGGATGCCTGGAAGGTTGCCAGGGCGGCCCGGATATCTTCAATCCGAACGCCCTGGGCAAACGCCGCCAGACTGGCAGCCAGCGCATTGGCAATCATGAACGGTGCCCGTCCTGCCAGGGTCAGTGGCACATTCACTGCCTGGTCAATCCGGAGTGTCCAGTCCCCCTTCAGAATGGACAAATAGCCATTCTCATAAACGGCTGCCAATCCTCCTTTCTGGGTATGGGAATGAATCAGGGGATTGTCGGGATTCATCGAAAAATAAGCGACCTGCCCCTTCACCCGGCTTGCCATCTGAGCCACCAGGGGATCATCCGCATTCAGAACTGCATAACCATTGGGCATAACGGTTTCGGCAACCACACTTTTTACCTGGGCCATTTGCTCGATCGAATTGATGTCGCCCAGCCCCAGGTGATCGGCGGCAACATTCAGGACTACCCCAATATCACAGGCACTAAATGCCAGCCCCGATCGCAGAATTCCACCCCTGGCACTTTCCAAAACCGCCACTTCAACCGTGGGATCTTGCAAAATTAACTGGGCACTCTGGGGTCCGGTGTTGTCTCCCGGCTCCACCAAATAGTCCCCAATGTAGGTGCCATCAGTGGTGGTATAACCCACGACCTGGCCCGTCTGTTTGAAAATGTGAGCAATCAAGCGGGTTGTGGTTGTTTTGCCATTTGTCCCAGTCAGCGCAATGATGGGAACGCGACCATTTGCCCCTGGCGGAAACAGCATACTCAAAACAGGTTCGGCAACATTGCGGGGAATGCCCTCACTGGGGCAGACATGCATCCGGAAGCCAGGAGCGGCATTAACTTCGACAATGACCCCATCAACCTCGCGCAGGGGACGGGTGATATCCGGTGTCACAACGTCGATTCCGGCAATATCTAAGCCAATAATTTTGGCGACTCGCTGGGCAATCCAGATATTTTCGGGGTGGATATCGTCCGTGCGGTCGACCGCAGTTCCACCTGTACTCAGGTTTGCCGTTGCCCGCAGGTAACAAATTTCGCCCTCTGGCAAAATCGTCTCCAGGGTATACCCCTGTTTCTCCAGCAATTGCCAGCTTGTCCGATCGACTTCGATCTTGGTCAAAACATTGTCATGACCTTCACCCCGACGGGGATCTTGATTGGTCTTTTCGATCAAAGCCTCGATCGTGGATTTCCCATCCCCCACCACATTGGCCGGAACCCGCTCGGCAACTGCAACCAACTTACCGTTGATGACCAGAACCCGGTGATCCCGGCCTTGATAATAGCGTTCAACAATGACCTGGCGGGAAACTTCCCTGGCGGCATCGTAGGCTTCCTCTGCGGCTTCCCAGGAGTTGATATTGATCGTGATCCCGCGTCCATGATTACCATCCAGGGGCTTGATCACGATTGGAAAGCCACCCACCTCTGCGATCGCCTCCTCCAGTTCATCCAGGTAGCCAATTACTGTTCCCCGTGGCACAGGCACTCCGGCATCTTTGAGAATCTTTTTGGTCCCTTCCTTATCGCTGGCAAGTTCCACCGCCAGAATCCCTGTGCCATCGCTGAGCGTTGCCTGAATCCGCTTCTGGTGGACGCCGTAGCCAAACTGAATCATGGCGCGGGCACTCAATTGGGACCAGGGAATGCCTCTCGCTTCGGCTTCCTTCACCAATGCCTCAGTACTGGGCCCCAGGGAGGCATCTGCCCACAGCATCCGTAAATCTTTGAGATCTTGCTCCAGCTCTTGCTGGGGATAGTATCCGGTGTCAATAATGCTCTGGCACAAGCGCACAGCAGCCCGTCCGGCATAGCGCCCAGACTGTTCATCGAGATACTCATAGACGACCTGATACACCCCCGGTATTGCCGTCTCACGGGTACGCCCAAAGCCCGTCTTCATGCCTGCCAGTTCTTGCAGTTCCAGGGCAACGTGTTCGATGATATGCCCCATCATCGTGCCTTCCCGCACCCGACTCAGAAATCCTCCCCGGCATCCGGGAGAGCAGAAATGCTCAACCAGACTGGGCAAGGCTTCCGTCAGTCCTTCATAGAAGCCAGGAATCAAATTGGAGGGACTATCTGCCAGTTCCTCCAGATCCAAACGCATCATAATCAGGTTTTGGCGTCGAATGCTCCAGTAGTTTGGACCCCGGAGTGTCTGGACTTTGAGTATTTTCATAGCACCGTTAGAGAGTAGTTCCGGACGCGATTACAGGATTTAGATCAGGATTTAGATGAAGAAGTTGGTCAATACTAGTTAATTACAGGGAGTCACTAGACCAGTTTCAAACTCTGAAAAGCAGTCAGACTGTTTATGGTGAACAGTTTTGCAAACAATCGAGCCTGAGAGTTTGCTCTCAAAACAGGGAGCAGGAGACAAAACGCAGTAGCAACTCCAATTCCCGCTCCCTGCGCCTGTTTTCCTGCATCTGCCCTCTGCCGTGTCATTGTGGTCCTTTACTGGAGTTGTACTTCACTGGACTGCAATTTACTGGACTGCAATTTGGATATGAATTCAGAGTCTAGGAAATGCTACAACCTGAAAACAATGCGACGCGCTTTCGCAAATCGTAGCGATCACCATGGCTCAAAATATGTAATCGAAGATTTCCCATACTGATCGGGTCGGTCGCGCCAATGTGCGGATAATTGGTAAAGGACATTTCTGCCGGATCAAGAATACTGACCGTTCCCTTACCGATGACCTGCAATAGCCCGTCTCCCTCAAATAGGGCACAGGTGTCTTCATCAATACCAATACCAAACCGATCAGGATAGGCCGCGATCGCACTCATTAAACGAGCCATCCGGTTGCGGTTGTGAAAGTGCTGATCCACTATCACCTCCGGGATAATGCTCAGCCCTGTTGTCATATCGACCAGCGATCGATTAGGAGATTCCCCACTCCCTCCCCCTGCGATCATATGATGACCCATAACAGCGGCACCCGCGCTAGTTCCGGCTAGGGTAATTTCACCCCGCTGAGCTCGGTGGCGAACTGTTTTCATCAACGGCGTGTCAGCCAATAGCCCACACAGGCGAAGTTGGTCGCCCCCAGTCATGAAAACGCCTGTACAATTCTCGGCATAACTTTTAATTAAAGAATCTTCACATTGATCCCGATCCCGGATATCCAAAATCTCGATCCCTTTAGCCCCCATTTCCTCAAAAATGCTGCGGTACCGCTCCCCAATAACGGCAGGTTCACGGGAAGCGGAGGGAATGATTGCAATTCGAGCCTCAGTCGAACCAGAACGACTGAAAAAGCTACTCAGGATCTCTCGTCCATGAACCTTATCTTCCGCTCCCCCAATCACCATGATGGCTGTTTTCGTAGACTGGGGCATTTTCTCTCCAAAGGACTGAAACTTTTGTTTCGGCACACAAACTTGGTCAGGCGTGCCGTGAAACCAACGCTCCAGTAGCTTAGTAACTGAAGTAGGGACACTGCTTCTGTTCATTATGGCTGCGCCTGATCGCTAATTTCCTGATCATAGTTTGCGAGGGTCATCTCGCGTAATCCCGGATCACTGATTTTTTTTTAGATTGAGGCATGACCTCTTTCCAGACCATTGACCCTGTGTTGAACTAGCTGGATGCAATTTAATGCAAGATAATTTTGGGGATGGAAGGGGCGAAACCCCTTGCCTGGAGGCAAGCACCCCCAACCACTAATTCTTATCATTAATTACACCTACTGACTCAAGAGCTGGGTAGTTAATAGACAAGTAATCGCCAAGGGCTGTTACCTTAAAGCTTTAATTGTCTAGTCAGCCCTATTCACTATTAAGCACTATTCACTATTAAGCACTATTAGGCATGATGCCAGATCATTGAAGCGTAATTTAATCAAATGTGAAATTTTCTTTAACCTTTTTCTGTAGCCCACGATGCGATTTGACATTGTTACTCTATTTCCTGACTTTTTCGCCTCCCCCCTCAATTCTGGACTACTGGGGAAAGCTTTGGCAAAGCAAATTGCGGCGGTTTATCTGACTAATCCCCGTGATTTCGCGACGGATAAACATCGGCGTGTTGATGACGAACCCTATGGGGGTGGGGTTGGGATGTTGATGAAACCAGAGCCAATTTTTGCAGCCGTAGAATCCTTGCCCGCGCTTCCCCGGCGACAGGTGCTGTTGACCACGCCCCAGGGAGAGCCGCTTCACCAGCAGATGCTGCAGGAGTTTGCCACAGGCTGTGACCAACTGGTAATTGTCTGTGGCCACTACGAAGGAATTGATGAGCGGGTGCTGAATCTGGTCACCCGCGAGGTGTCCCTTGGTGATTTTGTTCTCACCTGCGGCGAAATTCCGGCATTGACCATCTTGAATGGTACCATTCGCCTGCTGCCGGGGACCGTTGGCAAAGAGGAATCCCTTAAAGCCGAAAGCTTTGAGGAAGGATTGTTGGATTACCCCCAATACACCCGCCCTCCTGTATTTCGAGAATGGGTCGTCCCTGAGGTACTGCTTTCTGGTAACCATGCTGCGATCGCCCGCTGGCGTAAGGAACAGCAGATTCAACGAACCCACGATCGCCGTCCCGACTTGTATGAGAAGTGGATGGAGGAAAGAAAAGG
>JBAUTA010000059.1:0-2306 GCA_049581985.1 Kovacikia sp. | reverse complement strand
ACAGGGAGGACGCGAAGCGCCCTCCCTGTACCTCACATTTTTGTACTTTACCCAAGTGCAAACCGCCATATAAGAGAAGGATGAAGGATGAAATAATTCTGACTTCTGATTTTCTAGCTTCTGACTTCTGAGCTTAATTGAACTTCTATGCAGAACTTTCGGAACTATTACGACATACTGGGGGTTGCCAGGGATGCGACAGTTGATGAGATCAAAAAGTCTTTTCGACGGTTAGCCCGACAATACCATCCTGATCTAAATCCTGGCGACAAACAGGCGGAAGAAAAATTTAAGGATCTCAACGAGGCGTATGAGGTTCTTTCCGATTCAACCAAACGCTCTCAGTATGATCAGTTTGGTAAGTTCTGGCAGCAACGGGGTTTCCAAAGTGGGCAGGCAGCTCGTGCAGCGGCTCGTGCCTGGAATGGCCGGGGGGGCGATCGTACTGCTACCGGAGAAGTTGATTTCAGTGAATTTCCCGACTTCAACAGCTTTGTTGATCAATTACTGAATCGTCGCACTAACCCCAGTGGGGGAGTCAGCCCCGGTTCCAGTTCTGGTTCACGAGATTCCTTCCGGCCAGGCACCACCAAAACCACCTATACCGTTCCCCGTGCCACCCGCCGGGATGCGGAAGCCCGTTTGAGCGTTCCCCTGGAGAAAGCTTACCTGGGTGGACGGGAACGAATTCGGTTGGAGGATGGGCGATCTCTGGAAGTTAATATGCCCCCCGGAATGGTCAGCGGGCAACGAATTCGGCTTAAGGGGCAGGGCGTTGCTGGGGGTGATCTCTATCTCAAAATTGATGTCAACCCCCATCCCTTCTACAAGCTGGAAGGCTCCGATATTTTCTGTAAGCTGCCCATTACACCCAGCGAAGCCGTACTTGGCGGGCAGATCGAAGTCCCAACTCTAGACGGCTTCGTGAAAATGTCCATCCCTCCTGGAGTCCGGTCTGGCCAACGTCTGCGCCTTGCCGATAAGGGCTATCCTACTGCCAGCGAGGGACGCGGCGACCAAATTGTGGAAATTCAGCTCACCGTTCCCCGTGACCCCAGCCCTCAGGAACGGGAACTTTACGAAAAACTCCGCCAACTAGAAACCTTCAACCCCCGCGCGGATTTGCCTATTTAGTGCCTATCCGAAAAGGGGGTGTCAGGTTGGTTTTGCGTAGGTACGCACCGTTGAAATTGGTATCAGGCGTTGGGTATTCCTGTTTGGGAAATGGCAGAGAATCAGAGAAAATGATGGGAGGGCAGGAGAATAAGCCATTTCCATCCTCCGCTCCCTATCCGGATCCTTCTAGTAATCCGTCAGGATAGAGGGGTAACTCATACCAATTTAAATAGCAAACAGGGCAGATTGGGGACGGGGTGCAGGGGTTCCACCCCTGCAAAACAGTCTTGACAGACCACCAGTGTTGCAAATCATAAATTTTGCAACATGGGGGAGTGGGGGCTTTGCCCCCAAAAGGGGGTTTCCCCCTTTTACCCGCCTCCAAAACTTTCGTTTTGGTCTACTAGCCCTATCAGGCGTTGTAGTCATTGTCAGCGTTAAGTTCCAAGGTCATCAAGTGCTCGTCGTAAAACTGTCCATCTCTCGAAAAGGTCTCCTGCTCGGTGCCATAGATACGAAAACCGAATGACTGATAAAGGCTGACTGCCACTTCTTGCTGGGTAACGACAGTCAGGTTGACCCTCCTGATGCCTGGAGTGTTCGCTGCCCGACCCAAAGCCTCTCGCACAAGTGCTCTGCCGCAACCGTGGCAACGAAAGGAGGGCAAAACATAGAGGCCCGCAAGATAAGCACGGTGCTTCTCGTTAGGTGCTGAATAGCGAGAAAGTCGAATGATACCGATGAGGTGCTCGCTTTGAAATGCTCCAAAGAAGCAGCGGTCATCACTTTCCAGAAGTCTTGCAGCAGTCTCGGAGAGAGTTGGCTCGACTTCGGGGAGCGAGCCGAAAGCAGGTGGCTGTTCATGCAACGCCCGCAGACGCACGGAACGGTATGCCTCGGCATCGGCGGGGGTAAGCACACGTACACTAACTGGACTGTTATCTTGCAGAGACTCCATCATTTATACCAATTTAAGGATTACAGCGATTCTCAGATGGGTAAGCCACAGTTGCTAGTTTGCAAACACTAAATTTTGCATTCCTGCGCTTTACACAACTTCGATCCACACTTTTGCTTCTACCAGGGGCACCGCATGACAAACGATCGCCCTTCCAGTACGACAATCCAGAAATGACCACCGATCGAGTCGGTAAATCAACCATAGAACCCGGCCCAAAGGTGGTTAGCGC
>JBAUTA010000058.1:0-2325 GCA_049581985.1 Kovacikia sp. | reverse complement strand
ATTCGCCCATTGCTGAGGTTGCGATAGATGCGGCAGCGCTGCCCGACGTGGGCAGCCCAATCCATCGCGCGGATCATTGTCTCCATATCTGAGGAATTTCCTCAGATGGCTGTGCATAGTCCCCTTGCGGGATTTCGTGCCATAGATTTGTGACTGTCCGCATCGAGGTCCAGTTGGAGCCGCCAACGATGATATGGTCCAAGATTGGGATGTTCACAAAATTGCCAGCCTGCAACATCCCTCTGGTTGTTCGGATATCTTCGGGCGAGGGCTGGACCTCCCTGCTAGGGTGGCAGTGGGCGAGGATCGCCCGTGTTGCGCCTCGCCTCAGCAGCATCCGAAATATCTCTCTTGGGGGTACTACGGTTTCGGTCTTGGTGCCAACCGAAATGATGTCGATCGCAATTTCCCGATGTTTGATGTCGAGACTGAGGACTGCAAACCGCTCAACTTCGGAATAGCCAATACAGTGGATGAATCGCTTTGCAGCAATCTCCGGGTCGTCAATGGGGTCTGCTGAACTGGGGTAAGATGCATACACTCGTTTACCTAACTCGATCGCTGCCAAAAACCTGGCAGCTTTTCTACTGTTGATGCCGTGGAAGGCGATCAAATCGGCGTCGATGGCATGGCAGAGCAATTGACAATTGCCAAACCGCTCTAGAATCCCCTGCGCTGTCTCCAGGCTCACATCCAGCAAAATCTGAATCAGTTCCGCTGTCGTCAAGCTGTCAATATTTTGCTGTGCCCTGAGTGTGTTCCAGCGGCCTGGATGGGCGCTGTCTGCAACTTTGTGAAAGGTCATGGTGCGGCTCCCCTACGCTACCTGCTCAAAGTCAGAACCAAGCGTTGCCATGTCCCAGCGCATCTGCAACTTAAGTGCAGAGAACTGATTTTTGAGCAAGGTCAACTCGGTAAGTAAATCGGTTCGTTTATCCTGGGCAAACTCAAGCTGCTCAACTGCCGTAACGTAATTTGGGTCTGCCATTAGCTCGGCCCGTTTTACCTTGCGCTGGGCCTCGTTCCGGCACTGTTCATCAAAGGCAACCTGGCGATCTATTTCTAAGGTCAACGCATCAACGATCGATTGCAGTCGCCTGATGTATTGCTCCTGGCAAAGTAACCGGTTCTGGCAATGGGCGATCGCGCTTGGGTATTCAAGCAAAGGTTTCACAATGGTTCTCCAATAAAAAATGGAGTCCCGACCGACTTGCGATCGAGACTCCGGTTTACAAATTTGCTGACGTTAAAGGTCAATTCCGATATTCAGCCTTATTCCGATATTCAGCTTTTACCTGGTCCAAGCTTTTCTCTGAGAAGGAGATCCCCCCACCGGGATAGGCGATCGTCAGACTCTCATCGGGATTCTCCTTAAAGTAAGCTTCCGCTGTTTCCCAGAGAGCGTTCACGTTAAAGTTTTGCCCTAGCAGTTTGCCGCCACTGTAAGAAGTTTGCAGTCGGTACTGTTTCCAGTCGTTTGGGAGTCCGTCAATTACTGCTCTGGCGATCGGCAGATTCTTATGTAATTCGCTGTGATAACCGTATTGGTAGCTTTTCGCCACATAGATCTCATGGCACTCTGCGATGAGCTTTTCGTAGCGTTGCTGGTCACGGCAAGCATTCAGCGTGATGTCTCCCTCGCAGTAGGTGACTACGCTCAGCAACTCATCACTTATCCAGATCACCCGATACGGGTATTGGTTCCAGCCCTCCGCCTCATGGAATGACTTGGGCAGGCTTTGATGGATGAGATGCCCGTCTGTGTCGCATCCTTCCCCAGTCGAGAGGAAACCCGTGTAAGTGGTTCCATCCTCATTTTCCTGGGACTTTTCCGTATAGAGGCGAAGAAATCTCTGCAATGGACTCTCGTTTTGTTCTGACATTTCATTCTCCAAAAAGATGGAGTCCCGACCGACTTGCGATCGAGACTCCGGTTTACAAATTGACGCTGATTACTTCTGGAGAAGAATTAGCGGCATTGGACAGGCATCAGAAGATGTTCAAAACCTTCCATCGTCAGCAGTGCAGGGGATGTGGGCGAATTAAGAAGGATAACCGCCTCTTCTTCAGAGATCGCCTTTAGTGCCTCAATGAGGTAGCCGGAATTGAACGCAATCAGGATTGGCTTACCCTTAAGGGATGACGTTAGCGTTTCATCGCCATCCCCCTCGTCAAATTGGGCAGTTAACTTAATCTGCTGTTTCTCGATGTCCAGCTTGACAATACTGTTGCTTGCGAACAGAGACACCCGCTCAAGAGAAGCAATCAACGCTACTCGATTAAACGTGACAGTCACCTCAAACTTCTTTGGGATAAGGGTTCGGT
>JBAUTA010000057.1:0-8535 GCA_049581985.1 Kovacikia sp. | reverse complement strand
GCTATGTACGGTCTGGGAACCCGTTGGGTCATCATCAAGTACAAGAATCTTCGGTCGTGGGGACATAGCAAAACGCTCAGTTCTAAGACTTTAGGCAGCTTATCTGCGGTTAGCGGTCATAAGGTCTGGGAAAACAAAATTTAGCAAGTACTAATTTATTGTCATAATTTTGCATAAAACGAATAATAGCTAGAATGCTGGGATAGCCGCCTTCTTGTGTTTAGGGCCAAATCATTGTTCGGCCAAAAGTTTGTTAATCGATAGAAATCGAACAAAATATTTAACGTTGATTCCAGACCTTATGACCGCCAACTCGAGTCCAACACAAAAGGAGTCCATGATCGTGAATGCCACTATACGTACCGAGCAGCAAGCCTACGAGATCGGCGTCGAAGCGTACACCTACCTCTACCCGCTGGTCCTGATGGATGCGACGAGACGTCAGGCCGTCAACGTCGAAGCTGGAAAGGCCTTCGGTCGCGGACCGATGAATACCTTCACGAGCGTTCCAACTTTTCCCCCGGCCGGCTTCCGTGATGTCGTACGACCGAACTTCGACACCCTGTACTCGATCGCCTGGCTGGACCTCCGGTGGACATGAAGACGCCCCCGATGCTCCTGGTCGATAGCATGGACGCTGGCAAGTATTTTGCGTACGCGGCCGAACTGCTGAAGGTCAACCCACCGCACATCACGGACCAGCCGATCGTCGCGCGGATGCGGCAGATAGGCATCGAGTCTGGAAAATCGTTTGACCTCGGGAAGGCCGATGCCACCGTCAAGAGTGCGCTGGAACGCGCCGCGCCCGACGCTCTGAAGGCCATGCGGGCAAAGATCCCAACGCTCGCCCGTGTCGTGAACGGTTGGCAGATGAACACTGACACGATGGGCGTGTACGGGAACTACTACCTCAAGCGGGCCATCGTTGCGATGGTCGGTCTCGGGGCCAACCTGCCGGAGGACGCGGTCTATCCGCTCAACATTGGCGACGCGGATGGCAAGCGGCTGACCGGGGCGAACAAGTATGTGCTGCACTTCGCCAAGAACGAAATTCCGCCCGTGGATGCCTTCTGGTCGGTCACTTTGTATGACGAGCACGGATTCCCGACGGTCAACGTCCTGGAGCGGAACGCCATTGGTGACCGCGACGAACTGAAGTACAACGCCGATGGCTCAGTCGATATCTACTTCCAGCACGCCTCTCCTGGCCTGGACAAAGAATCCAACTGGCTGCCAGCACCCGCAGGAGACTTCAACTTAACCATGCGACTGTATGCCCCCAAAGGCGAGGTGACTGATGGTCGATGGGCACCGCCTGCAGTCACACGCGTGCAGTAAGTAGGCCCCTGACGATTAGCAGGCCGAAGAGGAAGCATTCGAGCTAACAATGCCTAACAAACAGTAGCGGTGCGATGTAGAAAGTCGAGTGTTAGGGTTGGGTAAAAATAGCCTTGGAGCTAGTTTGGATTTCTATGTTGAATCAATTCCAGAATCAATGCCTGAACCCCTATATACTGCTCATCCTTTCTGTAGTCGTTATTGTCGCCTCTATTGTTGATGATCGTTTAAGCGTAGAGATATTTATTCTGTTTATATTTTCCATTATCACGATTTTGCTAGCTGTAAGGATCACTCGTTCTGAACAGCGTGTTTTTTCTGCCAGACTTTTTGTATTCTTGCTCATTCTGATTGGAATTTCCATCGTTTGTGATGGCTTGACTTATCTCTTTGAATTAACTCCGGACCTCAAGACTTTATTTTTCGTAAGTGCATCTCTCATTCGATGTTATATATTTGGATATGGCTGGTTTTCGCTGGTGAAAACATTAGCAGCCAAGCAAAAAGTAACCGACAATACGATTATAACAGCGATTATTGGTTATCTCTTTATCGGTATTCTCTATTCAATTGTCTATTTTGCCATCTGGCACGTTGATCCAAAAGCCTTTCATCTTTCCGTGACCAGATACTATGACATTAAACCCTGGAATCTGGCCATGTATTTCAGTTTTATGACGTTAACGACGGTTGGTTATGGAGATATTATTCCTATTAACAAATGGTTAATGGCCCTAGCCATGTTTGAAGCCATGACCGGAGCGATTTATCTGACCATCATTGTTGCTAGGCTGGTCTCGCTATATAGCTCTTCAGATTAGCCCATTGAACTAGCACTGGGAATGTAATAAATCAAACTAATTTGATACGCTCCCAAAATGCTAGCAGTAATTGAACCAGGCCCACAAAAGCAGTAATTGCATCAGCTTTACTACTCCTAAGAGATTGCCCATTCAGCCAAGGCTTGCAATGATAGGGCGATATACATGGAGTGAATACCGTTCATGAATAAGCTGCGGTCCAGGGTTAAACAAATAAGTATCGGAAATCACCCATTAACGGTCAGCAGACTCATCTTTTTTGCAGCCTGCCTTGGGATTGTCATTGGTTGTCTGTCAACCACCTATTATTTTGTCCTTCAGAGGGGGCTGCAAACCATATGGACAAGCCTACCCACCGCGTTGCATTGGGATCCGAATAACTTTGGACGCTATGCCTGGGTTTTCACCACAATCGGCGGTTTACTGGTTGGGCTCAGCGTCCATTACTTCGGTGCACCCTCCGGAATTAATGTGGCTGTTGAAGAAATTCACAGTGAGGGGCGCATTGAATACCGACAAACACCCGGGATGATTATGGCATCCTTGCTATCCCTGATTTTTGGCAGCAGTGCTGGACCCGAAAGCCCTCTTGTCGATATTAACGGTAGCATTGGCAGTTGGTTGGGTGACAAACTCAAACTGTCCCTAGGCAACATTCGAATTTTGACGTTTTGCGGCATGAGTGCCGCATTGGGTGCTTTTTTTGGGTCTCCTCTCGGCAGTGCGATACTGGCGCTGGAGTTACCGCATCGTTTTGGAGTCCAATACTATGAGGCACTCATTCCGGTAATTGTGTCCACGGTCATCGGTTTTGCCATCTTTCGGACCAGCACAGGACACACGATTGGAGGCTTCTACGAGTTCACTTCTGCTCCTAACTTTCATCCTAGCCATCTAATCTTTGCAGTTTTGCTGGGAGTGATCGGGGCTGCTGCTGCCAGACTGTTCATCTTCATTTTCCACAGCACTCAGCGTTTAATTGAAACCGTTCCCCTTCACCCCATTCTGCGGACAACCCTGGGCGGATTGGGAATTGGACTCATCGCAGCAGTTTTCCCGTTAACGCTGTTTTATGGAGAACAGGAAATTCAAATCATCATCGACAAAGGCGCTCAACTGGGATGGGAATTACTGCTGCTAATTGCGTTGGGTAAAATGATTAGTGTCAGCTTAAGCTTACATTCTGGTTTTCGAGGGGGATTCATCTTTCCGTTGTTCTTTATGGGAGCAGCTATTGGAATGGCGGTGAATTTACTGGTTCCCACCATTCCTCCTGCCGTCACTATGCTTTGCATGATGGCAGCCATCACAGTTGCGGTGATGAAAACACCCGTAAGTATTCCAATCATCCTATCCGTTATTTCCAATACGAACCTGATTCCCATGATCACGGTTGCTTCAACCGTAAGTTTTCTTTTAACCATGAAAATCTCATTAATCCCAACCCAGCGCTCACGGAATTCAAGTCCTGAAGCACCATTTTAGGGTCGCAATGCAGTGTTATAGCTATTAAGCTTATTGCCCAATTCCGCAGCAATCCTTGCAGTCACCTGTTATGTCAGGATACCTCAAAGCTTCGTGATGGTTTTTATAGTTTATGAATGCCTCTGAGTTTCAGCCGCAGCACAGGTTATAATCCCGCCTTGCGCATCAACTCTTCCAACTGGTCGGCGGGAAAGGACCGAATGAGATCCAACGTAAAAGGAGGATCTTTCAACGTCTGCACATAGGAAGCCTGAAGATAGGGCCGGTAGTCCGAGCGTCCTGCCGCATACACCTGCATAAATGCCAGCCCAACCCCCCGAAAATCTTTGAGAAACCTATCCAGCTGTTCATCCAACTCATCCGTGTTCTTGCCTGGCAGGATCAACCTAACCATCAGGTCGGTAATCTGGACAGTATGGGACGCGGCAGTCGAGGTCAATAGATATTTATCCGGGTTTGTGAGCCAGACAAAGGCATCGGTCTGTTCTGGAACCAGCGGTGCCACCGGGTCATAGGCCCCACCGAACAGGGCCACGGGCACCTGAATTCGGCTCATCCCCGATGGACCCAAAATCGCACTGGTGACGGGGCTGATCGCCAGCGCAAACTTGACCCGTGGGTCCTGAAACTTCCCGCTGGTTAACAACTCTGCCTGGGGAGACGACTCCACTGCCAGAGCCCGACATTGGAACACCAAAGAGCTATTCAGCGATTGCAGGACATAATCCCGTTCACACTCCCGGTGTAAGCGCTTGAAATCAACGGTTGCGCCGCCTAAAACCAAGACCGTATAACCGCCAAAGGAGTGACCATACACCCCCACCTGTTTCAGATTGAGCCGACCACCAAATTCCGATTGGTTTTTCTGTTCCAGGGTGTCCAGCACAAAGCTGACATCCTGGGGGCGATCGTAAAACTCACTGGGTCTGAAAATCTCTCGGGCTGTGCCGAACAGGAGCCGTTCTTGCTGCCCTTTATCACTACCAATATGTTCCGGTGCTGCCACCACAAACCCGTTGGCAGCCAAGTATTCCTGGAAAGGTTCAGAAAATTCACGGGTTTCACCTAAGCCATGGGAAAACACCACCACGGGAATGGAGGCTGGCATATTCCCCTGAAAATTCGGTACATGCAAGTCCGTCGGGATCGGGCGGTCTCGGCGGCTATCATATAGCATCAGAGTCTGTTTGGTAAACTGGTAAGGACCCGGAATTGGCAGAGGCGGCAGCGCCGCAAGATTGATAGGGCCTTCTGCCCTAGCCTCAGCCTGAGAGCGGGCGTGGATGGCTTGCACCACATCATTGGTGACATCGACAAATTTAGAAGTTTTATCGATCACATTCTCGGCCAGCGGCACGTTGATGCGAATATTGGGAGTCGGAAAGTGGCGCAGAAACCCCATGACGGATAAGCCTTCTGGAGCTGCTGCGGACAGGATCGACGCTGCCCGCAGGGCATAGAATCCGTTTTGCTCAGGCCCAGTCTGGACCAAATCACCCAGGTTACGTAGCGCTGTTTCCCCCATGGGTGAATACAGGACCTGGGATACGGTCCAGGGTTTCTCCTGGCGAGAGGATTGCAGGGCTTTGCGAACCTCGGTCTGGGCCTCTGGTGAGACCTTGAGAACGCGAAAAAAGAAACCTAAATCCTTGTCAACGGTACCATCCTTGGCAAAGGTCTCCAGTGAGGAAACAGGCAAGGAGTATTCCAGTAGTCCATCAGCAAAAACAATCCGTTCCGCCGCCTGCACCGGAATCATGGCGAACAGCGCCAAGGCCACTCCCCAAAAGAGGGATTGGCACCAGCGTCGTGGGGCAAACCTGGGTGATGGAACGGTTGGTTTTAAACTGTCGGAACTGACGAGTCCCATATCCCAAAGTTTAAAAGGTCTCGCTGGCATGGGTCGGGAGGCTGTCTGTGAACGGCAAGACAGCCATTGAAAGAAAGGAAGCGGAGGCTTAGGAAGGTTGCACGGCGGGTCAGTTGGGAAAAACGGATTGATTGACCTAGTGCGTCCGGGAATGCTCGCTGACGGGGTGGGAGAGAAGGATAGGACGTCCTGTGCGGCCAATTTCGGCTGCAATTCATGCTGAGCTTGATCACTTTGAGACATGGTTAATCCCTTAAATGAATACAAAATAATGAGTCGTGCTAGCCCCTAAATCGCTTAAATCGCTTAAATATATCTCCAATATCGATTCAAGGAAGTATTTATGGCCCTTTCATGCTAGGCAAGGGCATCATAGCAGGCCGGAGTATCAGCAGCATTCTTAAAACCTACGGTTCGTTCGGGGTGAGGGTGCGTTTGCAACGGGTGAAATAGATGGGGGTGACGTTCGCAAAAATCCCCGCTATGCACAATGTGATAGGGATAACGGATAGGAACAGATGTCGGAGTCGTCAATAGCCATTCTATGATTAGGCTAATCGAGGTCGGACTTGATAGAGGAAGGCTCGGGAGAGGGTTGTACCGAAGTTGATGAGGCAATCGTGGGGAGGCACTTATTAATTCTTCAGCGCGTAACCAGGCAGCAATCATACGGGTAATCGGCAGTGGGAAATTCCTAGAACTCCAGCTACCCGTTCGCCAATAAAAATGGCCAAAAACATTAACATGGGCTTGAGTTCTAAAGCATTTCCCATCACTTTAGGGCTGACAAAACTGTCCTGAATTTGTTGCAGCACGATGGACACAATCACAACAATCAGAGCCGTTTGCCAATCCTGAGAATTCAGAGTTAGTGCTGAAATCACCATCAAACCCAGCGTAGCCCCAATGCCAGGGATAGCGTCTAACACGGTCCTAATCAGGGATAGGAGCTAGGCGGGGCTATTACCGAGTAGGAGGCATCAGTACACGACTGCCCGACGATAACTGCGCCGGGCGACCCCGGCATAGGAGACGGGGGTTAGAGGCATACCAATCACATCTATGAACACCGACACGTCCTTGCCCTCAGCGGGCATATCGCCCTTCAACACCTTAACGGTGTAGGTGAGATTGTCACCATCGAGGACTGGCTCTTGTAGCACTGCCACGACCTGCCGAAGTTTGTTGTCTTCGAGAATAGAGATGTCTGCGTTGGGCGGATCGGAAAGGAAGCTGTTCTTGCCTTCGCTCCAGAATGGAACAAACCTTTCGGTCTTCATGTTACCGGCAATCCGCTCGGGTCGGTCGGTGAAAAACAACGTGCTTGAGCTGACTCCCTCCAGCGCCAGCTTGTTTGTCGATTTGTCGAAGGTCATGCCTTTGGCAGTCTGTACAAATAGGAAGTCGGCTTTCTTGGCTGGCTCCTTCCCAGCCTGGGCTAGAGCTGACATCCCTGGGGCAAGAGATGCTGCCATTGCGGAGAAGGCAATAAACGTGCGTCTTTTGGGCATTGGAAAATCCTTAAGTCAATATGAATGGTTGTAAAACGTTCTCCTTAGATGCCGGAGCAGGGAGCTTCGGGCATTTTACCTGCTCATTGGTCAGAGGAAGCTGCGCCATGGGATCCAGAAATTGTTCGTTTTCTCCTCTCGGAAGCAGACCTCAGCGGCAGACTCCAGGGTAGATTTTTCCAGCATGGGTCAGCTTAGCGAGGGAATATTGGTCTTCGAGCTTCAAAGTGATTTCTGCACCGGTCTTATCCTTGCCTTTGAATTCGTTTAGGCCAACAGGTGTCAATTTGGCTAGCGCGACTGGGTTGTCTGTAGGAGGGGAAACGGACTCACCAACGAGTTCGCTAACAGTAACAGTCTTGGCTTTTTTGTCTATCACTACTAGAGCGTCCGTAGTGACATCCACTTGTTTTTCAACCAGAGTTACCGAAATGGGTTCTTTTTTTTCGATGGTTTTGTCGGTGATCTCCGAGGTGTAATAATACAGATTCTTTGATTCTGTCTTCCCCTTTGAAACACAGAAAATCCCGTCGCCCAAGTTAGGAGCTGCAAACGTGGCAGCGGTCGAACCAAGGCATGTAATCATCGCAGTGGTGACGAGAATTGCGGTTTTGCTGAAAGAAATTTGCACGTCGTTACCTTCCCTTAATAAATGATTGATTGACGAGGTTGTTCCGTCTGGAGTTGAACAGCTGGGGACCCAATTCAGGACAATTGCGCGCCTATAAGAAGGTAGCATGCCTATGCAGGCTATTTATGCCCAACCCCTTAGCCTCCAGTGGGGAATAGGAGTTGAAATTGGAAGCGAAGCTGCCAATCTGCGGCAAACTCAGGTTTAGCGACATTCCAGTATGCTGCCAGATTTGCATTCACGGGTTGCTTGCCAATCCGAAATATCTTGCCAAAACCTCCCCCTATGGGAACTGTCCATTGGTTGCCAGAGGAGGCATTCCAGTTTGCAGTAATAATCGGTGAGGATGTCAAATACCAACCGTCTGGCAAGTTGTAATTGATGAATGGCTGAATCAGAAATTGGCTGACATCAGGGCGGCTGGGATCACCAGCAATCGACCAAAGTTGATTTGCCAATGCTCCAATCACCCAATGGCCGGGACTCCAAACGACAACGGCAGTCGGACCAACACTCCATTTACCAGTCCCCAGAGGAGTATAGGTTGCTGTAGGTAGTGCAAACACCGGGCCTACTCCCCAAGTAAAATCGCTAGAGTTCTTCGGTACAAAAAAGAAACTAGGGTTCAAATCCCCTAGTCCAAACGTAGACTCAGTAGAGGCAGTTATTCCTATCGGCTGCAGGATGATCGGCGTAATAATGCGCGAAACTAACAACCAGTCGTCACTTAATGAGGTTGGGAACACTGGTTGGAAGTTCAAAACGTACTGCAAGCGGTCATAGGGACCGACCCCAAAGTTAAAGTTGTTCTGAAACGGCACGCTGATCAGACTGGCAATCGGGTTCTGCGCTGCTTTCGCCAATTTTTCCCTAGAAGAG
>JBAUTA010000056.1:0-5055 GCA_049581985.1 Kovacikia sp. | reverse complement strand
GTATTGAAGATCGAACCAAGCCTTGCGACTCGCTTAGAGATCCTCGCTTAGAGATCTGTGTACACCGTAGCCTAAAGAGGTAGAAAGGGAAACGGATTGAAGTCCCTCTCCCTTTTTGGCCGGAGCTTTAGTAATACCAATTATTGAAAGCTTCGCTACAGGTGGAGGTCGAGGGGGCTTCTCTTGGAGTGGGCGCAAAAGTAACATGCTCCCGTATTGAATATTGAATCAACAAAATCTCACTTTCTTGACTCATTCAATATTTGCACTTGACATTATGAGCTTGTAAAGCGTTGAGGAGATGATCCGGCTTTCCAGATGGGTGAAAAAAGAGTGCTCCTTTGTAGCTATCTCTTTGATGGCGAAAATTTTTGACATTAATAACCACAGTCCCTGAAATCCTATCAAACCTGGCACGGGGAATATTATCCCACGGTATAATCAACTCAAGAGGTTCGTCTTTGTGGTCAATTCCCTGTCCTCTCAGCGATGAGTATAAAAGTGCCACAGCCGGTATTACTAAAAGAATACCAACCACTCCACCAATCAGCTTTCCACCAAAATAGCAAACAAGAAAAATGATTGCCAATTGAGAACTGCTGAAACGCGGTGTTTGTTTGAATCCCTGAACCTTTAAGCCATCAGACTTTGTTTCACAGTACCCCAGACCAGTAATTTTAATTGGAGTTGTTTGCAAACTAATAATAGGTGGCTTAAACACTCCTTGAAAAACATGCGGAGCGCTCTTTTGGCTCTGAATAGTTCTCGGATCTATCCTGCAATCATAATTGTTTGAACTTCCATTTGTATGAAAATTGTCCGTAAGTTCAGAGAGCTTTTTCGCTATAGCTTCTTGGATCTGTTCGGCAGAAGTCGCTGCACCTATGGATGGGTTTTCTGTCGATGTATTTGATGAGTTCCGTTTCGGATTAATTAATCTCTCGACTTCTTGCAACAAGAAATTTTGCGGAGAGTTGGAAGGCCGTGTCGTCACGGGTTCATGCACATAACTAATATGTGCTGGTCGTTCTACTTCAACAGGGTCATCGAAATCGGTGGTCGCCGCAGTATTTTTTGGTGCCACTAGCTTCTCAATGGCATCAACAAATTGATCCAGCGTGGCTCCTACCTCATTGACGTAGCTGAGATGATCTCCATTTGCTGTCCATTCACATAGCAGAGTGCTTGAAGATCCAGGACCGATGTCCTCTCGCTCTAGGGTAAAATAGCGAAAGGCTGCCCCCTCATATTCATCAGAATAATTGCTCCGCATTCCGACGAAGTAGGCTTCCGGTGAAGTTTTAGGCAATGGGAGCGAAATGATAATAAGGCCATAGGATTCATTTTCCTGGTAATCAATCCTCAAACCTGTGGGATCAACGACATCTTTTTTTTCCAAACTAAACTCGTCAGCAGTGTCTTGCCAAAGTTGGGACAGATATACGGCTCCCATCTCACTTCTCAGATGTTCAAAAACCCGATATGGGTTCTGATAAAACACTTTTTGTAGATACTTATGAACAAATAGGTAGTGTTGTCGTCTTGCCATAGCTTTTAATGCTCCAGATAAAGAGAGATTACTGACATTGAACTGTGGTTCAATCTTCAAAGTCTTTATGGGAAACTTGAAGGTCCAAGATTTTTAGATTGAGACAACTAGACAGCTTAGCCTCGGTTTTTGATCAGCATGACTTCAACAGTCTTTAAGGCTGTCGCTGAGTTGATTTCTAACGATTGACAAAGTTGATTCAGAAACGCTTCCTCTTCTGTAGTCACTGTGCCATCTGATAGGATTAAGTCCGTGGCAATTGCAAAGGCAGGTTCCCGTAAATCATAGGGCAATGCCGACTTAGCCGTATCGAGCAACGAGTTAATCCCGTTTCGACGCAAGATGCCAAATAGTTTGTCGTACATCCGTCTGAGTACGTCAACTGGATAGCTTTTAAATAATTGCATGCGTCTCAGGCTCGTATTGATTAAATCAATTTCTTCTTCAGAAAAGTGCCCGTCTGAGGCGATCGCAACCAGGGCAATCGCGGCAAATGCTTCAGCAGGACTAAAATCCGTTGATGCCGTTGAACGCTCGTTTAAAACTTGATCAAATAAACCCATCACTGTTACTCCTTCCAGCTTCTAGCTCAATTAAACTGACTGTTTACGGAAAAGCGAGTTGAGTGGTCGCGTAGTTGCAATATATGGTTAAAGCCAGATAGTTGCCATATCCATTCGCTTCAGCGTATACTGCTATCTATTCTTCCTATAGCTGCAAGGTGGTCTATGAACTTTGAAGGTTTAAATGACTTTGAATTGCGCCAAATTTGTTACTTTATGATGCTGGTTGAGTCAGAAAACAGCTTCAGTGAAGCGGCTTCGCGTGTTGGCATTAAGCAAGGCGCGTTTAGTCAGCGGATTAAAGCTCTAGAAGAAAAGCTGAGTGTCGGTACAATAGAAGTCGAACTCTTCGATCGCGGTACAAGGCCCTCAACCCTAACAGAAGCAGGCAGAGTCTTCCTAAAAGAAGCTGAGTTTGCTCTCACTCACCTGGAGCGGGCAATTAACCAAGCTCGCCGAGCCAGTCAGGGAGAAATTGGACATCTCACTGTTGGAGTGCATAATTCTGTTGCCAACAGCATTCTGCCTAAGGTTTTAAGGGCATTCCAGAGTCGGTATCCAAGCGTAGAACTAGAGTTGCGCGAAGTTACAATTCACCAGGAAATCCCGTTACTCAAAGAACACCAACTAGATTTGGTATTTCATCGATTGCCTAGTCCTTACGAAAATGACTCAGATCTAGTGTTTGTCCCGATCTTGCAAGAGTCATTTTTAGTGGTACTCCCCGAAGCCCATGCCCTTGCCAAGCAAAAGCAAGTATCTTTAGCATCGCTAAAGAATGAGCCAATGATTTTACCGTCTATTGATACATTGCCGTTTTACAAGCAAGTCATCAGACTCTGTCAGAAAGCTGGTTTTGAGCCGAAAATTATTCAAACCATTAAGGCTACTGGAATTGTGACATTGCTTAGTTTAGTCGCGGCGGGAATTGGAGTATCAATTTTACCCAGTCATGTGCAAGTACTTCATCGTGAAGGAGTTGTTTATCGGTCACTTCAAGATAAAATGTTGGGCCGCCATATGACAATGGTTTACCGCAAAGCTGATCCATCTAATGTCTTACAAAAGTTTCTTGATGTGATTCGGGAGGTAATGGAACTAAATCCTGTGACTCTAAATTAATAGGTTTCAGGCGCATAGCGTTCCCAATTAGCCGCCGCAGACAACCCTGAGTTCTAACCGATAAACTCTCAGAGATCGATATGCGCTGGGGTTGGCATGCTGCTATGCTGCGTTGCTACAACTGCTCCAGCAATTTGTCATACTCTAATACGCACTGAGTAGATCGGCAACTCTGGATGCACCTTCTTGAAACGTAGACTTGGACAGCTTAGGTCTTTCTTAAACTGGCGATACGCTGTGCGAGTTTGTTCCTGAATCTGTTTAGGTAGCCCAGCGAATAATTTGCGAAACTCTCTTGTCGTGCGTAATTTCACAATGTCTCTGGGTCGAGCTCTTGAGTTTTGTCTGCATGGTATTCAACCATTGCCGAAGCTGCGTGCCTGGCAAGAATACTTGGAGAACGGGAGAACGCTTCATCCCAACGCTGCTCATCCTCAATTTTTTCCAGAATGAGTGACGCGATCGCGTTCTGCTCACTTTCAGGCAAGTTTTGTAACCTAGCGATCTCACACCCTTTTATCCGTCCGCTACTGTGAAGTGTTGGGCTGCTTTTAATGCCTTAAAGCATTGAGATCAGGCAATCACCCACAAAACCCTCAAATTTCTGGAATGGAACAGCTAGACACTGTAGCTGAAAATGCGTTATCTTCACCCAAGATGCTTTAACTCATAGAGCCTTCATAGATAGAGCACTCATAAAACAATGAAGTAGCATTTCAACGATAGCCAGCAATATTAGGAATCTGCCGACCCCTTAGAGATGGGACAGGGATAGGGGGCAGGTCGATGCTGCTGACTGTGCCAGAGCCTGACGGCGCTCTAGCTCCAAGTATTTTGCAAAAGCAAGCTGCACAACCCTGTGCAAAGGTAACTTTCATAAACCTGATGGCGCTACTGGTAGTTGAGCGTTGTCGTTCTACTATTCAAGGAGGTGGCGGATGCCAACCGATCGACCCCCCTACTTAATGGCTGAGAACTTGAGCTACGAATTGGGTTCCACACAAACGTTATTTCAAGGAATCCATCTCAGCCTCTCGGCAGATGACCGAATTGCTCTCGTCGGTTCCAATGGAGTTGGCAAGTCAACGCTGCTTAAAATTCTGGCAGATCAGATAAAGCCAACAACAGGGACCGTTGTGTGTCCTGTTTCAACCTATTATCTGCCCCAGATCAGCACGAATCGTGCTGAGATCGAGCCTCAATCTGTGCTTCAGTTTCTCACTACCATTTCTGACGAGTGGTGGGAGATTGAACATATCCTTGAAACCACGTTTCACACCCCCCTGAATTTGTCGCTGCTGTTGCGAAATCTCAGCGGCGGAGAACTGACAAAACTATTTCTAGCCATTGGTTTAGCCCGATCGCCCGATCTTTTACTGCTGGATGAGCCAACTAATCATTTAGATTATTCAGCGCTGGAAGAATTGCGTCAGGTTCTCTGTCAGTTTCAAGGTGCATTTGTGATTGTTTCGCACAAGCCCTTCTTTCTGGATCAAGTTACCAAAACTACCTGGGAACTCAGCTCAGATGGATTACAGGTATATGGCGGCAGTTTCTCGTTGTATCGGGAACACACGCAATTAGAACAGGCTGCGAAAATGAGATCGCACGAAACAGCCCGCAAAGAACTCAAACGCGCCAAAGCAGCAGCCTTACAGGAACAGCAACGAGCTGCCCAATCAAGCCGCAATGGTCGCCAGCGAGCACAGAACGGCGATTTGCCTCGAATTGTGGCAAGTGCCTGGAAGCGCAAGGCAGAAGTCACTGCAGCAACGCTTAAGGTCAACCATGACAACGCGATCGCTGCAGCAACCCAAAAAG
>JBAUTA010000055.1:0-1962 GCA_049581985.1 Kovacikia sp. | reverse complement strand
ACGCCAACGGGCCGAGCAGGAACGCCAACGGGCCGATAGGGCGGAGGCGCAGTTGTTAGAAACGGCAGGCAACTTGCTGGCCGGGGGAATGACCGTGGCGCAGGTGGCACAGGTCACAGGTCTGGAGATTGCGGCGATCGCGCCTTTGCTCCCTACCCCTGAGCCGTGAGGTTTTGACTTTCCTTTAACATTACCAGCATTTTCCGTAAACTTTGCCGCCAGTGGGGAGGGTAGGTTTCCAGCAGCCCCGTGACTTTTTTTAAGGAAAGAACCGAGAATGCCGGACGTTTTGCTGGGGTAGGATATTCGGGGGTGGTGATGGGAACTACGCGCTGGATTTTGCGCGGGAACCCAAGCTGGTCGGCTTCTTCAACGATGGCAACGGCAAAGTCATACCAACTGCAAACGCCGCTATTGGTGTAGTGATAGGTACCTGCCGTCTCTGGAGACAGTTGGGGAAGCAGTTGGGCGATCGCTCCCGCCAGATCCTGGGACCAGGTAGGGGCACCAATCTGATCCGCCACCACACGCAGTTCCTCCCGCTCTGCCCCCAACCTCAGCATTGTTTTGACAAAATTGCCCCGACCTCCCACACCATAAACCCAGGCAGTCCGGATAATCATGTGGCGATCGCAGGCAGCGCGGACTGCGGATTCGCCAATTAATTTCGATGCCCCATAGGCACCCATTGGGTTGGTGGGGTCCGTTTCCAGATAGGGAGTGCTTTGTTGACCATCAAACACATAGTCCGTAGAAATATGAATTAAACCAGCCCCAATCCGTTGAGCCGCTTCAGCCAGAATGCCAGGAGCAACGCCATTCACCTGCTTAGCCAGATCCGGTTCGCTCTCAGCCTTATCAACAGCGGTGTAAGCAGCCGAATTGACGATGATCTGAGGTTTAACTGAGTCCACCAACTGCTGAACGGCTTCCGACTGCGAGAAATCAACCCTATCCCGACCGATGCTAATCACCTCTCCCAGGGAAGGAAGCATCTGTTGCAAGTCCTGTCCAACCTGTCCTGTAATTCCTGTTAGCAAAATCCGTGTCATGGTTCAACTTGGGTGAGTTCTTGTTGAGAGAGACAATTCAAAACAGTAATCATTCCGATCAAGGCAGCGATCGCCGCAGCGATCATCCCGATATTTAGAATGGGTGCGAGCGCATCGGGAACGATCGGAGGCAGTGTGAATATCCAGATCGCCGCAAAACTAAGGATTTGTAGCGATAATACAAAATAAGCCAGAAACCGGGACAACCCTGCAATCAACCCTGCTAGCCCTGTAAACAACAACAGCAATGTTGCGTAAGAACCCTGATGAAGAATCGTCGTGGCAGGCCCAAACATTAACAACACCCAGACTAGCAAACTAACCAGAGCGACCCCCAGGATCATTCTGACCCCTTTAAACTGATTCAACGAAAAATTAAAGAAATTGTTTAGGGGCGGAAGCCATCTTGCCAATGGCACCAGCATCAGAACTAGCCAGGCCCCGTTGAGTATGCCTACCGCCTTAAAGAGATAGAAAAATTCCTCCTCCCGCATCCGATAGGGAGAAAGCTCCTGGTTTTTCTGAGGAACCTGGCTATCGAAAATCACCTTGAAATTTTCCCATTTATGACTGGCAATTTGGCCGATACTAAGGCTGTGATAGGAGTCTGAAATTGCCTGCCAGGAAGAACGGGAGTCTACATCAGCGACTCCCGCAATATGCCATTTCACCAGACGATTTCCAGGCGGATTATAGAACTTTTGATAGGCAGTCCAGGGCGCGATTAACAATCCGAAAACAGCGCAACCGACGAGAATTGAACGAATACCTGGCAAGGTTTGCGGCCTGACGAACAGCAGTGCAAAGGCCGGTAAGGTGAAGATGACGCCCCCATGAGATAACAAACCCAGGGTTGCGGCGGTTGTGGCCAGAATCACTTCTGTCCCGGATGGGCGACGAGATTCCTGAT
>JBAUTA010000054.1:0-6038 GCA_049581985.1 Kovacikia sp. | reverse complement strand
GCGCTAACCACCTTTGGGCCGGGTTCTATGGTTGATTTACCGACTCGATCGGTGGTCATTTCTGGATTGTCGTACTGGAAGGGCGATCGTTTGTCATGCGGTGCCCCTGGTAGAAGCAAAAGTGTGGTTCAAAGTTGTGTAAAGCGCAGGAATGCAAAATTTAGTGTTTGCAAACTAGCAACTGTGGCTTACCCATCTGAGAATCGCTGTAATACACTTTGCGTAGGCCATATCCCTTGAGGATCTGGGGCAGCCCATAATAGGTGGCAAATAATAGGTGGTAAATAATAGGTGGTAAATAATAGGTGGTAAATCAACGGCGGACAAGGGTTTCAACCGATCGACTGAACATTAAGAGAGGCCAAGAAATAAGAAGCCAGAGTCATTCTTCGCTGCCCTGCGTTCTGCTCAGAATCTCCAGATTGGCGATAAATCGGGTTGCCCTTGGGTGAAGTACAGAAATGTGAGGCACAGTGGGGCGCGAAGCACCCCACTGTGCCTCACACCCTTGAAAAGGGCGGATAAATCCGGATGCTTCACAACGCTGGTACGTTGCTCAGATGACTGGATCAATCGTTCTTAGGAGTTCTCTAAACGATCAGAATTGAACTTTCATTCAAAATCACAGCTTGCTCTGGAACTCCCGAACGACGGGCAAGTAGATAACTTTCCTGATTTAGCCCAATCAGGGTTACATGTTTGTCGAGCCGATGATACTTGGCGACAACCCTGGCAATCGTTTGGGCTACCGCATGATCCCACAGGTGAGTGTGGCTGAAATCAATCACGATTTGATGGGGATCATTTTTGAAATCAAACAGCTCCATAAAGTGGGTGGCAGAGCCAAAAAACAACTGGCCGCTCAGGGTATAGACCTTAGCTCCACTCAGATCAATCGAGGTGACTGCCTTGATCTGGGCAATTCGCCAACCAAACACCAGAAGACTGATTCCAACTCCGGCGAAAACCCCCTGGGCTAAATCGTGCGTCCATAACGCCGTTACCATCGTGCAGGGCATTGCTAACGTTTCATTGAAAGGTATTCTGCGTATACCTTTCAACGACTGCCAGTCAAAGGTTTCAAATGAAACCATAATCATGACGCCATTGAGAGCAGCCATCGGAACTTGTTGAACAACATCCTGCAAGGCAAAAATTGAGAACAATAGAAAAGCGCCAGCAACCCCTGTAGATAGCCGTTTCCTGCCGCCGGAGCGAACATTGATAATGGATTGCCCTACCATGCCGCAACCCGCCATTCCACCCAAAAAGCCCGTCACCACATTGGCAATTCCCTGCCCCCGCACTTCTCGTTCCTTAGAACTGTGGGTGTCTGTTAACTCATCCACTAGTGTCGCGGTTAAAAGGGATTCCAAAAGTCCCACGATCGCCAGGGTGAGGGAGTAGGGCAGAATAATTGTCAGCGTTTCCAGGGAGAGGGTGATCTGGGGAAGATGGAAAGTGGGGAGGCTGCGGGTGATGTGCCCCATATCCCCGACTCGACGAATTGGCAGAGAAGTAGCGATCGCAATCAGGGTCATCGCGACAATCGCCACCAGCGGAGAAGGCACTGCTTTGGTTACACGTGGCAACAGATAAACGATCGCCAGGGTGACGGCAACCATTAGATACGCTTGCCACGGCTGACCCGCAATCTGCTTGATCTGGGCGACAAAAATCAGGATCCCAAGCGCATTCACAAAGCCAGAAATGACAGACTGGGGAATAAAGTTAAAAAACTTTCCAAGCCGAAACATCCCAATCAAAAATTGGATGATACCAGTTAAAATTGTGGCGGCGAATAAATACTCAACTCCATACTTTGCCACCAATCCTGTCATTAGTAGCGCCATCGAACCTGTGGCCGCCGAAATCATCGCTGGACGTCCCCCTGCAATGGCAATCACCACTGCCATACAGAAGGAAGTGTAAAGCGCCACCATTGGGTTAACCCCGGCGATCGCAGCAAACGCCAGAGACTCTGGAATCAGGGCTAATGCAACCGTAATGCCGGAAAGGGTTTCATTCTTAAGACTGGATAAGGTGAAGTTACTCAAAATCTTTGAGCTGATTGATTGAACTGCTCTCGCTCTCATTTGCTCAATACTTATTTTAACAGTGACCATCTACTTTCCTACTAGCTAGATTGATCTCCCCAGCAGGGTTCTACCCATTTAAAGGACAAACCTAGCAGATCGATCTGGGGTGCAGAGAGTTCGACGTGAGCGTGCCTCGATTGAGACGTTGGATAGAACCCCTGTTTCGGGGCAAAGTCTTCACCCTCCCATCTACAACCGCCGTTCTTTGAAGAGGTATTCAAGAAATAAATATTCAACAAATAAATATTCAAATAGGTATTCGCGATCAATACAATGTTTGAAAATATCAACCCCATCGAATCATTGAATTTCAGAATGATTTAGGGTTTTGCAAAGAAGTTGATACATTCTTGATGTAGTAGATTCAAACGTAAAGATTTAATAAACTAATACCAATTGTCCATGCTGACTTTTCAGCACCCCGAAGGATGAAAAGGTATTTTCAGAGCAATTTAAAGAATGAAAGTTGCAGATGGGAGGTGGAAGCTTCCCCCCCCAACCAGGGGTGTCACCCTTCGGCTCAGTGCCCACGCCGCCCCTACTCCCGATTCTATCGGCCATATTTGCTCTTTAAATAGGATAAACCCCTGAAGACAGCGTTTCTCCTGTTGTCCCCCCTAGGCATGGATGCAAATCGCCCTCTTAGAACCAAGGTAATGTTAATAATGGAAACCGAACCTGTCATAGCCGAGGGCGGAGATCATGTTTTTCCACAAAGATGAGCAGTTGGAAGAGTTGGGAGAGCGGGTTCTGAATGCAACCTGGGCAGAATTTCCAGGATTAGCTCGTAATCAGATTGCTCTGACGTGGCTTGTCTATGACTCACCTGCGCCCGTGAATACAGGGGGTTCGATCAGCGCTGGGGAGTTCTGGAAATATTCTCCACGGGGCTATAGCTATCGGGGGGTGGAAAGAATCTATCCCGCTAGTGTGGTCAAGCTGTTTTATCTGGTTGCTGTGCATGAATGGCTAGAACGCAGCATGATCCAGCAATCGGCGGAGCTGGATCGGGCAATCAGAGACATGATCGTAGATTCCAGTAATGATGCAACCAGCCTCGTTTTAGACGTGCTGACGGGGACTACTAGCGGACCGGAGCTACCAACCGGACCCTTTGAAACCTGGAAGCAACAGCGCAACATTATTAATCGCTACTTTCGATCGCTCAATTGGGAGGAGTTGGAAACCATCAACGTAAATCAAAAGACCTGGTGTGATGGTCCTTACGGACGAGAGCGCGAATTTTTGGGGACATTGATGGAGAACCGCAATATGCTAACGGTGACTGCCACAGCCCGATTGTTGCACAGCATTGTGGGAGGAGTTTCCGTATCAGCCCCACGCTCGCAGGCCATGATGGCACTGATGCGGCGATCGCTCAATCCAACTGATCTGGCAGCCGATCCAGAAAATCAGGTAACGGGTTTTTTGGGAGCAGGAGTTCCCCTGGATACCCGCATCTGGTCTAAAGCAGGGTTAACCAGTCAGGTCCGCCATGATGCTGCTTATATTGAATTAACAAGTAATACCAGCCCTTACCTATTGGTAGTATTTACCGAAGGGAAGCCCCATAGCAAAAACGAAGCAATTTTACCCTTCGTTTCCCAGTGTGTCTCGGAAGCGATGGCTGCGCTGGAATAGCAACTCATTGCCGCAGTATAAAAAAACACTTTTTAAGTTTTTCACTTAAGCTTCAATCCCGTTTGCAAAGGTTGCAAATATCCCTCTTAACCGCAACAAATAGGGATAAAAATTATACAGTCGGGCGTTTGAATCGGCTCTCAAGTATTTCTATACCCCTTATATAAACTGGGCATCCTTGCTGCAAAATCTACCTTTAGAGCCTTGTGCCAGTAGAATCCATTGGACTAAAAAGAGCTAATAATCCTCGGTAGCTCCTGTATAATTCTCTCATTAAAGACAGGTGAGAATCGTGGATTACGAATTAAATAACATCGATAACTTCAATCGTAAAAGCTTAGCATTCAGCAGATTATCTTGTATTCGGTCATCGCCAGGATTTTCGTCTGCATACTATGCTTCTACAATTTATCGGGCTTATTTTGTTCCCATTCCTGGATCGTAAGTGAACAACGTTTTATATCCATTGACCCTTCTCTTTTGTTTCGATCAATGCAACCGCTCTAAGGCTGCACTGATTCAGCTGTATCAAGTGATTGAAGTGTGATTGAAGTGTGATTGAAGTGTGGAGGAGTAATTGTGCACCTATCTCTTGGACTCAAGCGAACGATTTTATCAGGCAGCCTCACGATTGCCGCGATCGTGAGTGGTCAGATTTCTGCACGGGCAGAATCCACAAACTTGTCTAATAGCGCATCCCCCGCCGTTGTCTCAGAACCCATTCAGACTGCAACTAGCCCCACGGAGCCAGCCCGCGACGAAACTTTCAGGGCCAGTTTTTTGAAGTTTCCAGAGGCAGAACTGATCGCGCAGACTACACCCTCCGACGAAACGCTCAGGGGCAGTTTTCTGAAGTTTCCAGAGGCAGAACTGATTGCGCAGACCACACCTTCCGATGCGATCGGTTCTGACAATACCAATCATCCCCAAAGTTCCGAAACCATTACCTCAGCGCTTAGTTTAGAAAATCCCGTTAAACCAGAACCCGCTCCAGCAGAGACTAGCCCAAATACTGGGGAAAATCGGATCAACACGCCTATTCCGGGAACCGTAGACACGTCTACCAACGGACTCCAAGCCCAGTCTCCTGCTCCAACGGAACTAGTGCCTCCAGGAACTACGTTGGTCCCAGCAACAACCCGCTACCAGTTTGACTATATCGGGTTTGGTGCCAACTTCGGCACGGGTAGCGATTCAGCCCTGGGTTCGATTAGCTTTGCCGCATTCAGTAAATTTGCTCTAAATTCCTATCTTTCCCTCCGTCCGGCAGTTTTAGTAGAGGATGATGTCTCGTTTTTGATCCCGATTACCTATGACTTTCCCAATCGGGGTCCAGGAAGCATTTCTCCCTATGTCGGGATTGGAGCCACGTTTTCTACTGCCAAAGACTACGCAGATTTGCTGTTGACCGGCGGTCTAGATTATCCTCTTAACCCCCAATTAGCCTTGACAGGTAGCGTTAACATCGCGCCCATTAACAAGTTTGAGATTGGGTTTATCCTGGGCCTGGCTTACACATTTTCAACCCGTACGATCACGACGCCTGCAATTACCGTTGGCGAGATAATTCCACCCCAGCCTCCCCGTCCCAATCCCAGTTATTTAGGTGTTGGCGTTAATTTGGGAGCAGGCGGTGACAGTGCGCTGGGAGATATTAGCGCTGCCATCTACAGCAAAATTGCTCTAGGCTCCTATCTCTCTTTCCGACCCGCTGTTTTGCTTTCAAGCGATGCCACCTTTCTGCTCCCGGTGACCTATGATTTCCCCGTAATCAACCTGTCCGATTACATCAGACTGGCTCCCTACGCGGGCATTGGTGCATCCTTCTCGACCGGAAAAGACAGCAATGCAGATTTGCTCCTAACAGCAGGCGTAGACATTCCACTGACGCCCCAGTTTGCAGCAACGGTTGGTGTCAATATCGGCCCCTTCGATAAGTTTGATATTGGCTTCCTATTAGGGGTGGCCTACACTTTTGGGGAATTTAGTCGATAGGCAGGTAAGGGACGATCGCCGATCGGCAATCAGTTCTCAAGGCAGATCGGCGATCGCCTCACCTTACTTACTTCGGACTCACTTTACCCACCACCTTCAGCTTGCCATCCGGCTCAACTTGCCAGACATCGTAACTGCCGACGACATCACCGTTAGCATCAATATCTACGTTGCCGCTAGCTCCCTGGTAGTTGATTTTTTGGCCCGCACGAAGCAACTTTAATCCCTCGCAGACATCAGTTACCTCAGTTCCGGGCGGATTGGAAACCTCCCGGATTTTGCTTTTGATGTCCTCACCTGTGT
>JBAUTA010000053.1:0-5410 GCA_049581985.1 Kovacikia sp. | reverse complement strand
CCCCACACCCCACACCCCCTTAAAGAGGCACTTATGAAATTGGCTTACTGGATGTACGCAGGACCCGCACACATTGGCACCCTTCGTGTTGCCAGTTCCTTCAAGAACGTCCATGCCATCATGCATGCCCCCATCGGCGATGACTACTTCAACGTCATGCGCTCCATGCTGTCGCGGGAACGGGACTTTACCCCCGTCACCACCAGCGTCGTCGATCGCAACGTTCTGGCCCGTGGTTCTCAAGAAAAGGTGGTGGACAACATCACCCGCAAAGACGCGGAAGAGCATCCTGACCTGATTGTGCTAACCCCCACCTGCACCTCCAGTATTCTGCAAGAGGATCTGGAAAACTTTGTGCAACGAGCCCAACTGGAATCCAGGGGAGATGTTCTGCTGGCAGACGTGAACCACTATCGGGTGAATGAACTGCAAGCCGCCGATCGCACCCTCCAGCAAATTGTTCAGTTCTATATTCAGAAAGCCCGCAAGAAGGGTGAGTTGCCGACAGACAAAACCCCCAAGCCTTCTGTCAACATCATCGGCATTTCGACCCTCGGCTTCCATAACAACCACGACTGCACCGAACTCAAGCGTCTGATGGCAGACCTGGACATCGAGGTGAATGAAGTGATTCCCGAAGGCGCTTCGGTACATAATCTCAAGAACCTCCCCAAAGCCTGGTTTAACCTCGTCCCTTACCGGGAACTGGGCTTGATGGCAGCCAACTACCTGCAACAGGAATTTGGCACGCCCTGCGTGGACATTACCCCTATGGGCGTGGTAGAAACCGCCCGCTGCATTCGCAAGATTCAAGAAGTGATTAATGCCCAGGGTGGCACCGTTGACTACGAAGATTTTATTAACGAGCAAACCCTGCATGTCTCCCAGGCTGCCTGGTTTTCCCGCTCGATCGACTGTCAAAATTTAACGGGCAAGAAAGCGGTAGTCTATGGTGACAGCACCCATGCGGCAGCAATTACCAAAGTGTTGTCCCGCGAGATGGGAATTCATGTCGTTTGGGCAGGCACCTTCTGTAAGTACGACGCTGACTGGTTCCGGGAGCAGGTAAGCGAATACTGCGATGAGGTGATCATCAGTGAAGATCATGGGGCGATCGGAGATGCGATCGCCCGTGTAGAACCCTCCGCCATCTTTGGCACCCAGATGGAACGCCACGTCGGCAAACGGTTGGATATTCCCTGCGGTGTAATTTCTGCCCCCATCCATATCCAAAACTTCCCGATCGGCTACAAACCTTTCCTTGGCTATGAAGGCACTAACCAGCTTGTAGACCTGATCTACAATTCCTTCACCCTGGGGATGGAAGACCACTTGCTGGAAATCTTCGGCGGTCATGACACGAAGGAGGGGATTACCAGAGGGGTGTCTGCCGATTCTGACCTGAACTGGAGTAAGGATGGACTGGCAGAGCTGAACAAGATCCCTGGCTTTGTGCGCGGTAAGGTGAAGCGGAATACGGAAAAGTTCGCCCGCGATCGCAATATCGAAACGATTACGGCTGAGGTGCTGTATGCTGCGAAGGAAGCGGTAGGAGCCTGATTCTAGTCGCTGCGGAGCACTGGAATTAAGGGGTGCTGCATAGAAGAATTCTCGTTAATGGGGTAGGTCCTGTGGACCTACCCCATTACTTTTCAGGGCGTAGCATGGGCACAATCACGGCTTTGTCAGCACAGACATTATCGGGTTAAGAGAAGATTGCACCGCGATTGTACTACTAGTGTTGCAAATCATAGGTTTTGCAACATGGGGGAGTGGGGGCTTCGCCCCCAAAAGGGGGGGAACCCCCTTTAACCCCCCTCCAAAACTTTTGTTTTGGTCTACTAGAGTCATGCCCGGATTTAGCAACACCCACGAGAGTACCCGCTTGGGTAATAGTTAAGGCTTTGAAATTTCCTCAGAATAGCAAATGAAGATAGCTTCTATTCCGATTCAGGAATTGGGCTAATGGTGCAAACACTAAATTTTGCACCCTGGGGGGTTGGGGGCTTCGCCCCCAAGCAGGGGTTTCACCCCTTCACCCCTTTCAAAACTTTATTTTTGTCGTACTCGTTGCCCATTGAACTCAGGAAATTGCACAATGCCAACACTAACTTTTCAGAAAATTACTTGCAATCACGTAACGTCTTGGGGTGGCCCAATCGAGCTATATATCCCGACTAGTCAAAACCAACCGGGGGCAAATCCGTCAAACCAGAGAGGTCAAAAGATCTGGGGACCGCAACAAATGCAACCAGGGCAAATCATTAGCTTCAATGGCCTTTTTGCTAACCAAAATCCAGCTTCAATTAACTTTATCAATCCAATTCGGATTATGCTCTGGGATACTCAGTATCTCTTCCCGGTTAAAACGATCGAAATCAGACCCACGGATACCAATTTATTCAGTTATCCCCTGGATTATTTTGGTGGAAGCTATACATTGAATTGTGTAGTCACGTCCGATCGCGGAATTTTGGTTCATTGACCTTGACAATTTCAGATGTCAGTATAGCGATTCCATTTGGATTGTGAAAAAGAATTTCTGTGGAATCCTGATTAGAATTACGAATAGGTGTAGTTGAGTGCATGGATTAATCAGTATTGAGATTAATCAGTGCTGAGATTAATCAGTGCTGAGATTGATCATTACGAAATCAATCGTGTCGTAATCACGGAGCTTAACAAGATGCCAACTCTCAAATTTGCAAGCATTAAATGCAATAGCAAAACCAACTGGGGTGGCCCCATACAATTACGGGTAGCAATTCCTCAAACACCCAACCAGCCTCCGCCCTGGGGACCCACGAACTTTACACCCAATCAAGTAGTAAACTTTAATGCCTTACCCTTACCCCAACAACCCGCTGCAGTTCCTTTTTTCAATCCTGTTCGAGTTGAACTCTGGGACAGCCAGTATTCAGCCAAGGTTACAGAGATTGAAATTAGGCCCACTAATGTGGGTTCATCTCCCTCTAGCCCACCTGCTCCACCGACCTTTAGCTATTTTGGTGGGACTTATACCCTCAACTATGTGGTGACGGCTAATGTTGCTGGAGTACTTTTCTCCTATGTCTCTTCGGTTTGCACATTAGTTGCCACCTTTGTAATCAACTTTATCCGCTTAACGCTTGAAACTGCGCGGAGCGTCCTTCAATTGATATTTGCGCCTTTCCGCCGCTTAGATTCGGGTAAGAATCGCGATCTGGAATCTACTTCACCGGAATCTACTTCACCGGAATCTACTTCAAAAAATGACTCCGAACCTTTGAACCCTGAAGTGGAATCCAAACAGAAACGTGACGCAGAAAAAATTCGGCGGTAATCAGTCCATCATAGATTTGGGTACCCCTCAGATCTATCCTGACGGACTCCTAGTGTTGCAAATCATCATTTTTACACCATGGGGGGAAGCCACCCCCAGCCCCCCTCCAAAACGAAGGTTTTGGTCTCCTAGAACGATTCTGCTTTGGCTGTGAGAAGGATCTCCCCAGAAAGCCTTTCTCATCCCGCTACCGACCTGCAAATATGAAACGGTGGATCCAGCTTGCTCAGATTACTAACAGCATTTTATTAGTCAGTCTGGCTATCAATGCTCCTATTTCGGCACAGCAAATTGTGCCGGATACCACTTTGGGCAATGAAAGTTCCGTTTTGAGAACGAATGTGGATGTGAATGGGGCCTTGGGCGATCGCATTGATGGCGGCGCGATCCGGGGCAGCAACCTGTTCCACAGCTTTACAGAATTCCATGTGAGGGACGGCCAAAGGGTCTATTTTAATAATCCATCGGGAGTGAGTAACATTCTTGGGCGGGTGACGGGCACCCACCTATCCACCATCCTGGGGACTCTGGGAGTCACTGGTGGAACTGCGAACCTGTTCTTGATCAATCCCAACGGAATTCTGTTCGGGCAAAACGCCAGTTTAGATTTACGGGGATCATTCCTGGCCAGCACAGCCAGAAGTCTCACGTTTGCAGATGGAACTCAATTCATCGCAACACCCAACCAGACCCAACCTCTGTTGACCATCTCAACCCCGATCGGGTTACAGTTTGGCAATTCTCCTCAAGCAATCTCTGTGACAGGGCTGGATGGTCAACTGAGCAGTTTTTTGGGCCGGGGGTTACGGGTTCAGCCCGGAAAGACCCTGGCCTTAGTGGGTGGCAATGTAACCCTTGAAGGCGGTCTGGTCACTGCGCCAGCGGGGCACGTTGAGCTAGGAGGTCTTTCAGAACCCGGAATTGTGGGGGTGAGAGAGAGTGGCGGCCATTTACGTTTGAGCTTTCCCCCGGATGTAGAACGGGCCGATGTCTTCCTGACTAGCTCCGCCAATCGGTTTCCCAGTGGCGGTGGCCCTGCCTGGGTGGGGGGATTGAATAGCGGCAACAGCATTGCCGTGAATGCCCGTTTTCTCTTGTTAGAAGGGGCTTTCCTCAACAGCACTTCTACCCAAGGGAATAGCGGCAACATTGATCTCAACACGACCTCAGTTTTTGTCAGGAATGGGGCGCAGATTGATGCCCGGAATGTTGCCGGGAGAGAGGCTGGCAGCATCACGATTCAGGCTCGTGATAACGTTTCGATCGACGGGGGGAGTGTGATCTCCAGCCAAACCGATGGACGGGGCAATGGGGGGGCCATTTGGATTGAAGCGGGATCTCTTTCCATTGCGGCGGGAGGGCGATTAAATAGTTCCACAATTGGCCTGGGAAATGCCGGAAAAATCTCCTTAAAGGTACGAAATGGAACGACGATCGCCAACGGTTCAATCAATAGTTCGGCGGGAGTGGCGATCGGAGAAACCGTTGGCAATGCAGGGGACATTGAAATTCAAACTGGAACACTCTCGATGACCGACGGGGCAACTTTCTTTACCGCCAATACAGGGAACAGAAGAGCCGGAAACATCACGATCGACGCCCGCGACACGGTCTCTCTAAATCGGAGTTATATCTACAACCCAAACCCAAACAACGGCGTCAGCGGCAATATCACGATTAACGCCCGCTCCTTCTCCGCCATTGATAGTGCCCTCGTGGTTGCCACCTTTGGCAACAACAACGCCGGTAATATTTCAATTAACACGGCTGAGTCGGTAACTGTTGCCAGTGTGAATCCAGATCCCAATCAACTAGCCGGAATTCGTCTAGCCACCCCTGGCATTTACACCAGTACAACTGCCGCAGGCAAAGCGGGAAACTTAACGATTCAAACCGGGGCACTGCGGGTCCTGGGGGGAGCCCGCTTATCTGCGTCCACCTCAGGCACCGGAGATGGCGGAGCCCTGGCGGTGAATGCCACTTCTGTCGAGTTAAGTGGAGTTTCAGCGGCTGGTCAATCTCCGGGTGGCTTGTTTACGGAGACCCGTGGTGCGGGCTCGGCAGGAAACCTAACAATCAACACTCAAA
>JBAUTA010000052.1:0-1917 GCA_049581985.1 Kovacikia sp. | reverse complement strand
GTCATAGACAGGACGTTTGCCAGATGAATCCGGCTCAAAGATGGCGACTAATCGATGGGAAAGTTTGATCGCCACCTCTCGCAGCGTCATTTCTTGACCAGAACCCGTTGGACACTCAACTTTGAATGTGTCGCCAAAATACTCGTAGAAGCGCCAGAGTGCCTCAATGATCAGGTAGTTGACCGGAAACCAGATGGGTCCACGCCAGTTGGAATTCCCGCCAAACAAACCCGTCGATGATTCAGCAGGTTCATAGCGGACGCAATAGTCATGGTCGCCTTCATGCAGCGTATAGGGATGCTCCAGGTGAACTTTTGATAGTGCCCGAATTCCGTGAGGACTAAGAAACTCATGCTCATCCAATAGGTAGCGCAAAACGCGCTTTAATTTTGACCCGTACACGATCGCCAGTAAGCGTCTGGCCCCCATACCAGGCGTTTCCATACAGGCTACTTTATTCTTCAGTTCCGGGCGATTGCGAATAAACCAATCCATCCGCCGCTGGAACCCTGGAAATTGCTGTAGCGTGTCCAGTTCTAACACCGTCACGGCAAAGAGTGGAATTAACCCCACCATCGATCGCACCTTTAGCGGAAACTGACGACCATCCGGCAGTCGTAACGCATCGTAGTAAAAACCATCTTCGTCATCCCAGAGCGCAATGTTAGCCTCGCCAATGCCATCGATCGCATCCGCAATGTAGAGAAAATGTTCAAAAAACTTGCTGGCAATGTCTTCATAGGTATCATCATCTTTCGCCAGTTCCAGCGCGATCGCCAACATATTCAAACAATACATCCCCATCCAGCTTGTCCCATCGGCCTGGTTGAGATAGCCGCCTGTGGGCAACTCTTTGCTGCGGTCAAACACGCCGATGTTATCCAAACCCAGAAAACCACCCTGAAAGACATTATTGCCTTCCATATCTTTGCGATTGACCCACCAGGTAAAGTTCAGCAGCAGCTTATGGAAGACGCGCTCCAAAAATTGGCGATCGCTGCGACTATAAAACTTTTGCTCCACCTGATAAATACGTAATGCTGCCCAGGCATGGACGGGTGGATTGACATCGCTAAACGCCCACTCATAGGCAGGCAGTTGACCGTTCGCCTGCATATACCATTCGCGGGTGAGGCGATCGAGCTGGAGTTTGGCAAAGTCTGGATCGAGCACCACTAGCGGAATCAGATGAAATGCCAGATCCCAAGCAGCAAACCAGGGATATTCCCATTTGTCGGGCATGGAAAGAATATCTTCACTGAATAGATTGATCCAGTCACGGTTGCGCCCTGCCTTCCGTTCGGGTGGTGGCGGTGGTTGTTTGGGATCGCCGTTTAACCAGTCATGTACCACGTAGTTGTAATACTGCTTACTCCACAGCAGCCCAGCAAACGCCTGTCGCTGAATGTTGCGCTCCTCCTCCGACATCGGAAAGGGACAGAGACGCTGATAGAAGGCATCCGCTTCCTGTTTGCGCGTGTGGAAAATGGCATCAAATTCAGCGCCTAGAGGGTTGCTGAGTGTTTGTTGATCAGATAATCGCAGCCGAATCGTTTTGGTTTCGCCCGGTGCAAAGGTTAAGGGGTAACGAGCCACAAATTTGGTGCCAATGCGATCAACATTAATCGCATTTTGCTTGCCATGCACGACATAATCATTGATACCATCCTTCACATAAGGTGATGTATTGCTGGTGCCAAACAGCCGTTCGTAATTGGTTTCGTTGTTGGTAAAGAGCAGTTCTGCACCTGGTTCACAGTAGAGCCAGTGAGTACCCAGAGTGGGATGATCGGCTTCCAGTACGCTCACTGTGGTGTCTGCAACCACTTTGATAAAGGGTGTTTCAGTATCAGGAAGCCAGTCCCACAGGTTGCGAAACCATAGCGTTGGCAAGAGATGGAGCGTACAGGTGTCAGA
>JBAUTA010000051.1:0-10502 GCA_049581985.1 Kovacikia sp. | reverse complement strand
GGGTTGTGAATCGTGAGTCAAACACCTTGTAAGATCAGCAAAGTGTTTGTATCGCAATTGTTCTTATGAGCTATTCATGAGCCATTGAGGATTTCTGCGCTAAGCCCATTTGGTAGATACTCTAACGTTTGATACTTCTGGAGATACTCGTATGCTTACCCTCAAAATCGTTGTCTATATTGTCGTTGCTTTCTTTATTTCCCTGTTTGTATTTGGCTTTCTGTCTAATGATCCTGCCCGCAATCCGAAGCGGAGAGATTTGGAGTAGACTGAAGCGACTTGCATTTCCGGCGTCATTTGGGGGCGGTAGATTGCTGCTGCCCCAGCTTTAGTTGCAAACCAGCTTTAGTTGCAAGCTTTAGTTGCAAACCAGCTTTAGTTGCAAAGGATATTAGCAAGCGCCCGTCCGCGTCATTTTGCTGAAGTATGCCCTATCTGGCTTCGCCATCTGAACCCCCTCCGTATGTTGTTGTTCCCCATTCTGAGGAGATCAGCCGTTCTAGACCTCCATCCCCTGGCTTTTCTGAAGCAGCGTCTTCTCAGGTAGCCAACACGGGTACGTCAGCCCTCTCTTCTATTTCTTCCCAGTCTGCCGATCGCCCAGCGGCCTCTTCTACTACAACCAGCAATTTCTTAAAGCAATCAGGGACATCTGAGGCTCATTTTCTGCTTGCGCCCAGCGCCATCGACGAGGCAGCAGCAGCAGCGACGCAGCCGCTAGGTGCCCGGCCTGAGGTAGCCTCTGGCCTATCCGTTGTCCCCTTTTCTGGAGAAACCTCCCCTCAGGAAAAATCGTTTCTTCAGCAAAAAGATGGGCCCAAGACTACTAATCTGACCTCCGTTTTTGAACAGGCCCCCCTCTCCCCCAGTTATTCGTTTGTGGGAGTAGTTGAAAAATTGCCAGGGGTAAGCGAGGCGAACTTAATTTCAGGGTTAGATCGGGCAATCGTTCTAAATGGTTTGCCGCAGGACTTGAGTTTGGCTAATCTTTCTGTCAAAACAAGGTTGGCAGACCCAAAGTCCTCACTTTCTAGATTCAATTTGCCCTTTGAAACAGTTCAGGCACCCTCAACGACACCCAGTTTTTCGCCATCCCCAGCGGGCAACAACGCGCCTTTTCAGTTGATTCCCACAACTCCAACCTTTCCGGCGTCCGATCAGCCGTTACCCAATGGCGATCGCTCTATTTTCTCCTTTCCGAGTCAAGCGCCAGCTTCCGTTCAGCCCCAGGAACCGGGTTTGGCCCAGGAGCAGCCTAATCCTCGAATTCTCAACCCTGCTACTAATCCGAAAACAGCTCCCCAGGTAGTTGAGCTGACAGCCGATCGGCAGGACTACGATGAACAACGCAAGATTTTCACGGCTGAGGGAAAGGTGCTGATGCGCTACCAGGGCGGTCTGCTGGATGCGGATCGGCTTCAGGTCAACTTAGATAATCGGGTGGCGGTGGCGGAAGGGAATGTGGCCTTGACCCAGGGTGGTCAGGTGTTGCGGGGGCAGCGGTTGGAATATAACTTTGTCCAGGGTGTGGGCAAGATTCTCAATGCTCGGGGCGAAATTTTTCTGGCCTCTGTGGATAATGCTTCTGGGCCAAATCTAGCAGGGAATACGGGGGTGGGTGCGTTGGGGCGTCCGGTGAGCGATCGCCTCACGTCCGCCCAGCCCACCCAATATGGGGGAGTGACTGGCGGTGCTTCCTATGGCTTCGGTTTTGGTAGCGATATTGCCCGTGTGCCGGGAGGCTTGCCCAATGGGGGGCGGGTGAGAAGATTGCGATTTGAGGCAGAGGAGATTAATTTCACGCCCGATGGTTGGGTCGCCAAGAAAATTCAGATTACGAATGATCCGTTTTCCCCTCCGCAACTGATTCTGGAAGCAGACCAGGCAAAGCTCACCCGACTTTCGCCATTGCAAGATGAATTGGTGGCAACCCGCCCCCGGCTCATCTTTGACCAAACCGTTAAGATCCCAATCCCGTTTTCACGAACAATTCTCGATCGCTCCGAGCGTCAGCCCCCCCTATTTCAATTTGGCTATGACGATCAGGATCGGGGTGGCTTTTTCGTCCAGCACCCCTTGGATCTGATTACATCGGAAAAGTTTGGGCTTTCGATAACCCCTCAGATTTATCTGCAACGGGCAATTCTGGATAGCAATTCTGTCTTCAGTCCAGACAATTTTGGGTTCATTGCCAGACTTCGCTATCTTTTTGGTCCCCTGACAACGCTTCGAGGTAGGGTTTCTCTGACTAGCCTGGATTTCAATGCTATTCAGAACAACCTGCGGGCCAGTTTGCGCTTAAGCCAGGCTATGGGTACCCACACCCTGGCTCTAGAATATAGCTATCGCGATCGTTTGTTTAATGGGTCGCTTGGGTTTCAAACCGTACAGAGTAGTCTGGGAGCGGTTTTTACTTCGCCAGTCTCCTATTTGGGTAAAACAGGGATTAGCTTGCAGTACCAGGCAGGCTTTCAATACATTGATTCCGATACAGACCGCAACAACTTACTCAAGCCCAACCGAAGCAATAACCGGGTTCAACTCGGTCGATTTCAAGCCTACGCCGCTCTTGGTAAATCATTTGCGCTCTGGACAGGCAAGCCCCTGCCGGCTACCCCCACCGAAGGATTACGCTATACCGCTACCCCGATCACACCCTACGTTAGCCTGGGAGTCGGACTTTCTGGGGTTTCCAGCACCTACACCAGTGGCGACAGCCAAAATAATCTGGTTGGCAGCATTGGGTTATACGGTCAATTTGGCCATTTCTCTAAAAAATTCCTGGACTATACAGGCTTCAGCATTACCTACTATCAGTCGATTGGGGCAGGCCAGTCTCCCTTCCTATTCGATCGCTCGGTTGATAACCGGGTCGTCGCCTTTGGCTTTACCCAACAACTTTACGGCCCGCTCCGGCTCACGATTCAAAGCTCCATTAACCTCGACTCTACCCAGGAAATCAGTACCGACTACATTCTGGAATATAGTCGCCGTGCCTATGGGGTGCTCTTACGATATAACCCGGTGCTTGCCATTGGCTCTATCAGCCTTCGCATTACTGAATTTAACTGGACAGGCGGCACCCAGCCCTTTGCGGGATCGGATGTCACCCCTGTCCAAAATGGAATTCGCCTTGGCTCACCGGATAACTAAGAACCTTCCGAAAGGCCGGAAAAGTGACTTTTCAACCACTTTTCGGATAAGCATTAAATATGAAATATGTAGCCGTAGCCCTATTGGTTAAAACGGGGTGCAGGGGGGGAACCCCTGGCTGGGGGCGTTCCCCCCCTCCCCTGAAGGGCATCTTCCATTCTATAAATTGGGTTCCCAGTGCCGCTTGTTTCAACATGACATTGGATCCTTGGTGAACATCCTCTAAACTTGGGATTAAAGCTATTAGATTTTTTTCCTTAACCTCAGTCCCATTCTTCGGACTCGTAAAGCGAGGCACATGACCGAACTGGTAAAAGGTTCAACCGAACTGTCCAATAACTCTGCTGTTGGTTACGCAGCAAGTTTGTTGCGTCACTATAGCTTTGAGATGGATGAATTCACCGTTGAACAGCTCCTGGCTTACTGGCTAGAAACCTATCCAGTCAACTGGGTGCGGCTAGCAGTGATTGAAGCCCTTTACCAGGGACGCTATAAAGCCGTTTCGGTTGAACAAATTCTTGTGCTTTGGAAACGGCGAGGGCAACCACGCTACCACTTCAACCACGAATTTGAACGTCTGGTTTGTGATAAGTTTCCCCGCAACCTGCTGTCTCCGGTTGATGCTCAGCCAGAAAGGACGAAACGGGTTCCTTCGGGGAGGATTTTGGAACCGGCCAAGGTTGGACCCTTCCAATACCAGGCTTTGTTTCAGCAGGTCCTATCGCAACCCCCTTCTCCTAGCCTTTCCCGGCAAGATACGCCGCAGCTCCTTTCTGAACAAGCTCATTCCCCTGCTCCCCTCAACCAAGACTTGCCTGAAATTAATCCACCTGAAATGGTGACTTCTGTAGAAAACGAAAAGGTAGGAAACGAAAAGGCAGGAAACGAAAAGGCAGGAAACGAAAAGGCAGAGAACGAAAGGGCTCAGGAAATAGAAAGGGGGGTTGAGGAATTCATTAAGGAGCCCCCAGACCCGATTGAGGTAGCTAAAATTTCGCCAGTATCCATACCAGTATCCATATCTGAGTTACAGGGGCAGCCGCCGCAAGAAATCAAAGGGACGATCGCTGAACTGCCCCTGCTTCAACAGGGGACACCCCCACAGCAAAGGTATTCGGACTCCTCTAGCCCCACCGATGAAGCTCAGCCTGCGGTTGACGGAGAAGCAGAGTTCAACCTGCCCGATCCTGAAACAATCGCTGGGTTACCCGGTTTAGAGAGTGCTTCCTCGCGGCAACTATCCGTTCTCCTGTTTACGATCGAACACATTCTTCCAGGTCTGAGCTTAACGGCTCCTTCCCTCAAGCCCAAGCTGAAATTGCAATTAACAACTCTCTATCAGCCAAGGTGGTCAATGGGGGATGGGAGTCATCATCCAATTCATCAATTTACTCCCGCTACCGAGTCTTCAGAGTTTCATAGCAAGCTCCGATCGGTTGCCCAACCGACCAAAAATCCTTAGCTCTTATTTTCGGGTGGTTTAGTTAAGCCCATGCGAATTTCTGAACTAAAGGATGCGGTGCTAAACCCATCTGCTTGTTTCAAAATCGTAGTCCGTAACCGCAAGTTGGGACTGGCAAACCAGATCCGTTCTTCAGAGTAGAATGGGCCATCCTCAATAATTAAGGTTAAGGCTTCATCGCTGCCTACGGCATAACGGCCTGCTACAGGCTTTTCAGCACTATCTATTTTGCGAAGTAGTTTGCCCATGTTTGCCTGTTCTGAATCAGCAATGGGCACTAACACGGTGGAACCGGACTGTTTTTTCTTCTCTTCGATCGTTCCATTCCAGGAAATCCGGGAACCACAGAGGGCCCAATCCGGATCTATGCCGTATTGCTCACAGAGTTGAATAACCTCAGGGGCAGTTTTGGGAAGCATTTCGACCAAAACTTCTGATTTTCCCCCTTCCGATCGCTTGTCTGTTAAAAGGTGACTGGTTCGGTGAGAAAACCATTTTCCACTACTGAGTTGAAAAAAATCCACAATATCCATTATTCACGAGCATCCTTTCAGGGTTTGTGATATAGCGATTCTTATTAGGATTGTGGAGGAGGTTGCCGGTGGAAAACCTTTCCGTGCCCCCCTCTGATAGCGACTGCCAACCTGGTTAAGATCCAGGGTTAAAAGGGTGGGGGCGTTGCCCTGAACCAGGGGGTTCACCGTTCTGCCGAACGTCTCAGTTGAACTGCTCAGTTGAACTGCTCACGCCGAAGCCCCTGTCCCCTGTTCTAAAGAAGATGGCTGTGGCTACATTTCACAAATGATTGAGAACTGCTATACCTTTTTTATTGTAAGAGGTTGGGGGGCAGGGGCAGCAATCAAAGCAGCAGAGGCAGAAGCATCCTCCTGGAAGCATCCCCTTGCAAGATAAAAGCCCCAGCAACTTTGCTGAGGCTTTCAAATTAAGATGGAGCTAGATTGTCTGTTTTGAGGATGCCCACGCAGCTTTGGATTTCAATCATTAAGGGGGATAAAACCTCCCAGGTATAGCCTCACCTACCCCCAAATCCCCTCCCAACGAAATCCTGGCTCGCGTTTCGAGGCTGAGGTCGTGATCAGGACCTGGTTTCCATCCCCAACCTCCGCTTGCGGGGAGCCGGAAAAAGTCTTTGGTTTTCTGCCCTTACTTTGTCCTTATTTTTGGGCCAGCGCTGCTTGGGCCAGCGTCCAATCTGGGCGCAGACTCCTGGCATGGCGGAGATAGGGGTGATGGACCTCCACCTCCGGATCGGGGGTGTTGAAGTGAATCAAGAACCGGATGCATCGCTCCAGACTTCCTGGCACGTGCATTTGTTGCACATCAAATAGGGGAACGTTAGACCAGTGGGGACGTTCACGGGCGATCGTAGCCGGAAAAGTGGCGTCTAAATCACGGGTTACAGAAAAGGTGGCGCTGACAATTTCATTGGGATCGAGTCGGTTAAGCGCTTCTAGCTCATCCAATAGCTCATGCACCGCTTCTCGAATTGCATCGACAGAATTTTCTGGAACAGTTGTCGCTCCCCGAATCGCTCGAACTCGCCAGCCCACACTCAGTCCTCCGCATATTTCAAAAAGTTCAATATCTTGAATTCATATAGTCCTACCAATTTAAAGAATAAGGGTGCAGATGGGGGACTGGGAGGGTTGCCCCCAGGCAAAAGTTCCACCGTTCGGCTATGCGCTCACGGCGAAAGCCCCTGTATCCCGTTTTCATCTGTCGTGGTTGTTTTTTAAATTGGTATCCCTTGTTCACCGGTGCCCTGATCTCAATCATGGCTGAAAACCTACTGGACGTCAGTAGGCAGACCGTTATCTTATCGAAAATTTGCTGAGTCGGGACATCCCAGTGCCCCTTCCCCTGATCTTAGGGGCGATAGAGCCAGAGGGGAAGACCATTGGTCTCCAGGTCAAACTCCAGAGATTCTATGCCAGGCAGAAGCCCAGACAGCGTAGACAGTTGGCTAATTATCCGCTGATCTCTAGAAATCAGGCGATTGAGCAGAGGTTTCCGTTCTTCCAGGGTAAAGCAACGAGTTTTATCCGGGTCTAAACCCGCCAGTTCAGCTGCCCATCGACGGGCATCTTCCTCGGTTCCGAGGCGATCGACCACCCCTAAGGCCAGTGCCTGTTGGCCGGTAAAAATGCGCCCGTCCGCAAAGCTTCTAACCGTTTCAATGGCTAGCTTGCGTCCGTCGGCAACTGTTTGCACAAACTGTTGATAGCTGATATCAATGAGCTCTTGTAAGATATTTTTCTCTGGCTCTGTCAATTCCCGATCGAAGGCGAGAATGTCTTTATAGGGGCCAGATTTAATGACCTTAAAGGAAACCCCAATTTTCTCTAACAGTCGTTCCAGATTGTTGCCGCGCAGGATGACGCCAATGCTACCGGTAATCGTGCCAGGGTTGGCCACAATGTGCTCGGCACCCATACCGATGTAGACCCCACCGGATGCTGAAATATTGCCAAAACTAGCGACAATTTTTGTCTTGCTTTGCAGCCGCCTGAGCGCAGTATAAATTTCCTGCGAATCGCCAACCGTTCCTCCAGGGCTATCAATCCGCAGCAGGAGAGCCGGAAATTTTCGCTCTTCAACAGTTTTAAGTGCTTCCAGGACGCGCTTACGGGTTGCGCCCGCGATCACACCTGAAATTTCAATTCGGGCAATTTGTTTACGAAACCGGGGCTTTAAGGGCCAAACCATAGGGATTAAGGATCTAGATCAGAACGAGCATTCAAAACAACAAGCTTCAGAATGATGAGCGTCAGAATGATGAGAAGGTGAGAACAGGACAAATCCTTTCAGGTACACCCGCAGATTACTCTAGTTTGCCCTATCTCACACCAATTTGTGGAGCTTTGCTCCAATCCGGTCGAGCTTCATCCTTCCAGGAATCCTGCAAGAATGGGTCAAGCAGGCGTTGCTTTTCTGAGATGGTTGTATAGAATACTTAACATAACTATAGATTAGTTACAATCTAGAAGCGATCGCATCCGTCATATTTTTCTACCTTTTGAAATTAGTTTTACCCTATGGACTCAAAGCTGCCCTTATTGCGTTCTCCCTTTGCCCCCTTGCTGCTAATCACGCCTTTCTTCTTTTGGGGAACGGCCATGGTTGCCATGAAGGGGGTGATTCCAAATACAACTCCCCTGTTTATGGCGGGGGTGCGTCTGGTTCCCGCTGGGGTTTTGGTGCTGGGAGTTGGGATGGTCCTGGGCAAGCCGCAACCTAAAGGGTGGGCAGCCTGGCTATGGATTTCCCTGTTCGCGCTAGTCGATGGGGCTTTGTTTCAGGGATTTTTGGCAGAAGGTTTAGTTCGAACTGATGCCGGACTGGGATCGGTGATGATTGATTCCCAGCCACTGGCAGTGGCCCTGATGGCGCTCTGGCTGTTTGGGGAGCGAATTGGGCTTTGGGGCTGGTTGGGGCTAGGATTGGGGGTGGCTGGCATTAGTCTGTTGGGGTTACCCGATGAATGGATTATGAGGATTTTTCACTCCCGATCGCTGCCAGCGGGTTTTGGTGCGGGGGCAAGCTCCTGGGGGGCAAGTTTAATTCAAGATTTATTTCAAAATGGGCAGTGGTTAATGCTTCTGGCTGCCCTGTCGATGGCGGTGGGAACTGTGCTGATGCGTTATGTCAGCCGTTATGCCGATCCGGTTACCGCTACTGGATGGCATATGATCCTGGGCGGGTTGCCTTTGTTTGCCCTCTCATCCCAGTTTGAGGTTGGACAGTTCATCAACATGGATGCTTCCAACTGGCTGGCAATGGGCTACTCGACTATTTTTGGGAGTGCGATCGCCTACGGATTATTTTTCTACTTTGCCTCCAGTGGCAGCCTCACCAGCTTAAGCTCATTAACCTTTCTGACGCCTGTGTTTGCCCTTTTGTTTGGCAACCTGTTTCTATCAGAAATGCTGAGCCCGATTCAATGGGTTGGCGTTGGCCTGACCCTGGTCAGCATTTACCTGATTAATCAGCGAGATCGGTTGGCTCAAACCTTCAGTCAGGTCCAGGAAGTCCCCCCTGCAACGAATCAGCTAGCCCAGTCTGAGCAGGCAACGATCGACCTTGCTAAACTATCTGTGCAATTGACTGAACAAGAATGATGCTGTGACGACCCTCACCACTCCCTTGAAATTGTTGTTGCTGTCCACCTCCGTTGGACCGTTGGGCTCTGGTCTGGGAGGTGGGGTAGAGTTGACCCTCTACAACATTGCCCAAACCTTGCGCCAGCGGGGACACAGCTTTGAAATTGTGGCTCCGGCAGGGTCTGTAATGCCATCCTTTGAGATCGTTGAGATTGCTGGGGAATTGCAACCCACTGCCCAGAACGAGGGGCGGGATGCCTTGACCGTGATGCCAGGGGATTCAGTGCTGGCAAATATGTGGGACTATGCCCGTCAGGGACAGGATCGCTTCGATCTATTGATTAATTTTGCCTATGACTGGTTGCCCTTTTATTTGACCCCCTTTTTCCATCGTCCGATCGCCCATCTAGTAAGTATGGGTTCTCTGACCGACGGCATGGATCGGATCATCGGGCAGGTTGCGGCTCAGTTTCCCAACAGCATTGGAGTTCACAGCCGATCGCAGGCAGAAACTTTTTCCTTTGCGGACCAGTGCCACCCGATCGGCAATGGATTTGACTTATCCCTCTACCAGTTCTGCCCCCAGCCGGAAAATTACCTCGGTTGGGTCGGACGCATTGCCCCAGAGAAGGGGTTGGAAGATGCCGTGGCGGCAGCTCAAAAAGCAGGCATCCTGCTGAAAATTTGGGGCGTGCTGCAAAATGTTGCCTACTGGCATGATATCTGTGACCAGTATCCTGATGCGCCAGTCAGCTATGAGGGGTTTTTGCCCACCGCTGAATTGCAGCAGGCGATCGGAAAATGCCGGGGCTTGATTGTGACACCGCGTTGGGTGGAAGCATTTGGCAACGTTGTGATTGAAGCCCTTGCCTGTGGAGTTCCGATTATTGCCTACCGTCGGGGGGGGCCAGCAGAAATCGTTCAGGATGGCAAAACCGGCTGGCTGGTGGAACCGGATAGCGTTGCCGGACTGGTAGAAGCAATCGCCCACCTCGACCAGATCGATCGCCACACCTGCCGTCAGCAAGCTGAAGCAACCTATTCTCTGGCGGCATTCGGCGATCGGCTGGAGTGCTGGTTGGCATTGCTGAAAAGTGGATGACGGGAACGAAGTTCCCCATGGATGACGTTACTCGGCCAGCGGGCTGGAAAATTGCGTTGATCTTGACCATTGGAGTGGTGGCGGCTTCGACGGCGGCAATTTTGGTGCGACTGGCAATTGCAGCGGCTGGGGTTGCGGGAGTTGGGTTTAGTCTGGTGTTGGCGGCTTCTCGTTTGACCCTGGCGGCAATCGTCCTCCTGCCTACCTGGCAAAAAATCTTTGTCAAGCGCCCCACATCTGCTGGATTTCGCGCGGCGGCGGGGGCGGGATTGGCTCTGGCAGTCCATTTTGCCACCTGGATTACGTCTCTGTCCTATACGTCGATCGCCGCTTCTACAACCCTGGTGACCACCAGCCCAGTTTGGGTCGCCCTATTTGCCTGGTTTTGGCAGGGTGAAAGACCTACCCGCTCAACCCAAGGGGGGATTGCGATTGCCCTGGTTGGGAGTCTGCTGATTGGTTTGGGAGATGGGAATTCCGCCCGGACTGGCTCCAATCCGCTGTTGGGGGATGGTCTGGCGTTGATGGGTGCGTTTGCTGCTAGCCTTTACTTCCTCTGGGGACGGGAAGCCCAACAGCAGGGATTAGGTATTGGTTCCTATGCTGCAGTGGCCTATGGTGTCGCGGCGATCGTCCTATTGCCCCTCCCCCTCCTGGTTGGCAC
>JBAUTA010000050.1:0-2207 GCA_049581985.1 Kovacikia sp. | reverse complement strand
GCTGGCAATCGTCCTGAATCGTAAAAGAGAGCTTGTGACTCGTTCCAGATCCCATCTGGATCTCTTCAATAATTTCTTGACAAAACTCCTCCAGATTCAAGCGGGTTGGGTTAAATTCCAGTTTCCCTGCCTCTGCTTTACCAATAACTAAAACATCTTCCATTAACTGATCAAGGTTTTGAATAGAGCTTCGAATGCACTGAAAATACTCATTTCTTTTCTCTTCACCTGCAACATCACCAAAGCATTCAAGAATTTCGATCGCAGTTCTAATCGTGGTCAAAGGAGTCCGGAATTCATGGGAAGCCATGGACACAAAGCGCGATTTGAGTTCGCTAAGTTCTTTTTCTTCCTGTAGGGCAAGACGTATTTTATCCTCTGTCTGCTTACCCTCTCGAATCATCTGTTCACGCGTCCGGATGCTCCCAATCATGACCTCGAATATTTGGGCAAGCGTGTTCATTTCATCGGGGAAGCAGCTCTTATTTGCAAAGGACAGAGCCTGATCATAGTTGCCTTCAGCAATGCGCTCGGCGGACCGGGTTAACTCGATCAAATGCTTTGTCAAAACTCCAGATAGGATATAAACCAGGATAAACAGAACCGCGTAGGCAGAAAAGAAGGAAAGCCAGACCTTATCCCGAATCTCTTGCTGGACTTTGAGGACATAGTTTGCCTCAATATCAACTCCCAGAATGGCAACAACTTTGCCTTTAGAGTCTTGGAGAGGGGCGAATGCAGAGAGCCAGGTTCCCCATTTGTCTGTATAGATATCTGGTGTTTCAGCGATCTTTCCTTTCTCGATGACCTCATGGGTAACCGCTCCGGGGATTCCAGACTCTAAGAACTGTACGGATTTGGATGGATTGTAGTTTGCCCAAAGATCTACCAGATAAATAATTTCTAATTGATTTGGGGCAACCGTAGGTTTGCCAACCCGCCGATTGTTTTCTGCCTTTCCAACAATGTAGGTATAAAGCCAGGCACGGGGTTCTATATTATGAACTGTTTCAAACCAAGCCAGTTGGTGCCGAAACCGCGCATCATCAGAAAAGCCAGCTGCGTTAGGCTTTCCTTCCGCATAAAGATCCAGCAGTTCCTTTACATTTATTCCTTTGCTTGCCCCCAACAACGTAGATTTCATATCTGTTCTCAACCGGGAAATTGTCTTCTCGGTTGTAAAGGTATAGAACCAGTAGAAAGCCCCGGCAAAAACAACGCTGAACACCAAGCTAAAGCCGAGCAGAAGCTTCACCCGCAAGCTAATAAATTTGCCCTGACTGTTCCTTGCAAATGCTGTTGTTTCCTGGATTTCTCTATTAAGTTGATGTTGCGGTAAATCCACCTTGAGCAACCTCAATTAGTATGTCTTGTTGAAAGTGCGTATTCTTGAAAAATCTGAATAAAGATGAAAACAGAAACACTCACCTGAAGAACTTTTCAGTTCCGGTGAGGTGAAAGATGGAGCTAAGTTGAAGATTCTAACTACTGAAAAGAGTTACGCTAACATGGTTGGCTAATAATTTTCAAAGCTTGATTTTACAGAAAAGTACGTTTGGTTGAGAGAACGGCTAATAAGCTCATTTTCTCTTTGTCCAGTCGCTGAATCATCTGCATGGAGTGCCAGATAAACCAGAGGTAAAGTCATTTTTTTCTCCATCCCACCAATTTATACCAGCTTTTCCTGAAGATACATAGGATCCTATTCATTGAACAAGGGGGTCCGAACCCCTTTTCTGCGTAACCTCTGGCTAAATTGATATTTACTATCATGGCAATGGGAATCTCGATCAAGAGGTCATCTTCTTGACCTCTCAGGGTAATTATTTTCACGGAGCATTCTGCCCTTATTTTATTCTCTATTAAAAGTACCCAATGATCTGGAATATTGGATCTTTCCAAAGAATATCTGTCAGATCCGGATCTTTTTTTTTGTTGGGAACTTAGATCAGATGTTGAACTTCAACGGTCAAAATTAATGACTGCCACGCCTTCCATTAAGATTTGTAAAAACAGAAATTTCTGGCTTTATAAAATAATAGCCAGCTTTAGGGGTTTTAAATGGGTGTTATTAATCGATGGGCTAAAAGCTCATGAATTTAAATAGTAGGCTTAAGACGCGATAACCCTGATTTGCTACGGGACTGACGGGGCTCGAACCCGCAACTTCCGCCGTGACAGGGCGGTGCTCTAACCAATTGAACTAC
>JBAUTA010000049.1:0-2024 GCA_049581985.1 Kovacikia sp. | reverse complement strand
CCCAGGGCCAGGCAAGCAGTGCCTTTCGCCGCACTGACCTTGTAGGACTGGGTTTCAACCGTTTTAGCGACCACCAGCATGTTCTTCCCGAAGGATCTGCCATCAATGGTGCAACGGCCCCGGAGCACAAGCAGATAGTTACCGATATACTCATAATCTGTGGGGGAGGTCGTCTTGATGAACTGGGAACTCATGCCACCCTTGGGACTGAGGGGGATGCCGTAGACAGAGACGCCAGCTTGCACTGCCTTAAACGGATAGAGCGTCTCCAGGTTAGGAGCAGCGGTGTTAATTTGAACCGGGGTATAGGGCTGGATCAAGTTTGTCTTGGCAAAATCTGGAGGTGTTGCGTAGGCAAGAATAAAGAAGCCGGTGCTGTTTGAGATCTGGTGCCCACTGCCAGGAGGATTGAAGTAGAGCGATCCGGTGGGATAAACGCCCTTCGCATCGGTCTGAGTACCGTCAATGACGTATACAGACTCCGTCATGGCATGGTAGTGCAGCCCGACACTGCCATTAGGGACTGTGTACCACAGAATACTGATGTGTTTGGTATCGGCGGCCCCGGAAAGGATAAGCTTTTCGACATTGGGTCTGAAGGTGAAAAAAGTGTACTTGCTTGGATTTGCGGTCAGATCCTTCAGATCGATAATGGTCGATTGGCTTAGACCTGAGGCGGTTTTCTCAAGCGCGACGGACGAGCCGGGGGCATCAGTTGGAGTTGAAGCATTTGCATTGACATTAAAGCCGAGGCACGAAATCAGCCCAAAGGCTAACACGGATGAAGCTTGAATAAGTTGCACTGCTATCACTCCTTCTCTGAAAAGCACGAAAGTTGACACCACACACGCAAACCTCAACCCTACCATGGGTAAACTCGTGAATCTGTTACGAGCTGCTCCGCAAGGGCTATTTCGACACCCCAGATTTCCAGCACCTGGAATGTTCTAATACCAATTTAAAAAATGAAGGTTGCAGATGGGGGTGGGGGGGGGTCCACCCCTGCACCCCGTCCCCAATCTGCCCTGTTCGCTATTTAAATTGGTATAACTTTCAATGGGTATTCCATCAGGTTTGTTTTGCTGAGTCGGGCAGGTGACCATCTCCCCTGAAATTCTCTCAGTCAAATGGTCGATCCGTGATTATCTGGAGCGGTAAGGATCGGCGCTGAACCGCCCTCGATCGACACTTCTGAGATAGGAGTCTGTTGTAGGTTTGTTTTTCAGGTCAAAGGTTTGCCCCTCGGTTACTTTCCAAATCCTAAAGTTAGAGAAACTGAGCGCCTGTTCAGGTTCACAAATCTCTGGTTGGTGATCTGCCAGAACAAAATAGACTGGGCCTTTTCCCATCACTTGAGCCAGACTATTCTTATCAAGAACCAGGGATGTTGCCTCTGGCAAGCCAATTCCCAGAACCGTATCAGCCGCGCCATCTCGGATCTGGCGAGCGATGAATGCCATCAAACGACCCATGCGATCGTCCACATCAAAATGGGTGTCAATCAGAGTCCCCTTCAGGCTATCCCAGGGAAATAGATCTGCCGTAAAACTGATATCTGCATAGGGATTCCCTAAGGCATCACGACTGGTGATGTTTTTGCTTCCCTGCAAACAGGCGTTATAAACAAATTCGCTTTGAATCATCGCCCCTGCGCTGGTGCCACCCAGGCCGCCACCCCGCGCCTGCACCGACTTCACCGCTGCCTCAAGTCCAGTGCGGTTGAAATTTCGCACATAGTTACACTGGTCACCGCCAGCAAAGAAAATTACCTCCGCCTGGCGAATACGATCGACCCCATCCGGCTGATTGGCCTCTTCCCGCCTACCAATCACAAAGGTTTCGACGGAATCAACCCCATTCATCTGCATAATGGGCTGATTGTAAGCATCGTCGTCGCTGGGATCGCTATCAGGAGAGCGAATCACCACCACATCCACTTTAGTAGCACAATTGCCACAGCCCCTCACCTGGTCGATCATCCACTGAAGGGCTAGATCAACATCCCGTCCGCCACCGCCTAAATC
>JBAUTA010000048.1:0-9087 GCA_049581985.1 Kovacikia sp. | reverse complement strand
GCATAGTGGGGCGCAAAGCACCCTCACCGTACCTCACACCCTTGAAAAGGGCTATATTCTGATCGGGTAAGGATAAGCAGGTTTGAGGGCGGTTTCAGGCTCAAAATCCTTTTTGAGGTTTCTTTTTGCCCGGTTTTTTTGGCTTGGATTGCTCACTTGCTAAATCGGCTGCCTGCTTTAGAGGAGATTTACGCGGTTTTGGAGGTTCCCATGCGGGGGCGATCGACTTAACAGGTGGCGGCAAAGCAATGGGATCTTTTTCAGCGATCGCCTTATCCTTATTTAAAGGCTCAGACAACCCCATCGCTTTTGCCAACTGATGCATCTTCGATTCAAAAGTGCCCTGTCCGGGTTCCTCACTGAGGGGTGTCACTTGCAGTAGACTGGCAGCAAATTGCTCCGCTTCAGCCGCGAAATCAGCCTCAGAAACACTGTCGGGTGGCAGCCAGCGATGCACAAAATCATATTTCCATAGAGAGCTTTGAAACCCTTGAATTAGGAGAGCCTTGATGGCGGTTGCGGCGGCGATCGCCTGCTGCTGAAGCTCTTGCCGGATAACCTGCTTTGAGTGCAAGAACTCATACACGTAGGGAATTCCCCAAATCAGCCCAAATCCTACTGCCTGCTTCATTGATAGAAAGCCTCCGATCAAATTGGCAACAAAAGCGTCCAGCTTTTTTTGATCAAGGGCAAAATATCCATCGGGCTGAGATACCTGCTTATGGGGTGCTTTTCGCCGTTCCAAAAAGTCAAGCAGGGCTTTCCAAATTGCTTGACTACAGATAAAGCTCATTCCCTTCCGCTCAGCCATTTCTTTAGAAAAGGCAAAGGACAGGGAAAGTAAGGGATGCTGGCGCTCTTGCTTAAAATTTTTCAAAAACTGCTGATCAATTTCAATCTCTGTTTCTAGACCGTAACGAATATCTGCAATCAGATCTTGGTTTTGAGTAAATCCATAGGAACCAATTTCAGTCGAAAAGGCTTCCCAATCAACCGTTTCGCCCCGCTGTAATGTCTGATGAACCTGCTCTACGAGACTTATCAGGATGACACTTGCGAGATCAACTTCCGCCCCTCCCATCACTTTTGGAGACATACGCACGCGGTCATAGGTAGTGCGACAGAGATCCGTTGCCAGTTCTGTCATGCCATAGAACTTCAGATAGTCCAATAACTGAAATAGATAATCGATGCCTGCGACGGGATCTGTCTTGTAACGCTCCACCACTGGCTGGATTAATTGCGGCTCGTTAAGATAGAGATAATACTCTGCCAGAAAATTATCGAAGTAGGGAAATTCTTTCTGGTAAAGGGTTAGCTGCTGTTGCTGGAGGGTATCGATCAAACCGAGCGTTGACTCAATCTGATTGTTTTTCAGCAATTCATCTTGAAGTTCCAATAGTTCCATTACCAGATCCAGGCTTTCAATGACATCCTCTGGAATGGGTTGAGCGATCGCCGCCATCATCATCTCGTATTGCTGTCTGGCGGAAGCAGCCTCATACGTATCCAGCCATTGCTCAGAATTACTTAATAGTAAAGACATCGTTTGGCTCAAACAGTGACTATACCAATAGGCTACAATACCGGAGCTAGTTCAGGTTATCTGGGGAAGCAGCCCAGATAGGGTCAATCTTTGACCAGGGGAAAGTCCGGTGTAAATCCGGCGCTGTGCCGCAACTGTAAGTGGAATTAAAACTGCAAAATTAAAAATTAGACCCGACACCGCTTCTAGTTTTTAATTCTCTATTTTTAATTTCCGAAGTCAGGATGCCCGCCTGAAGCACTGTTTACCATTATGCCTGCGATGCACAGGTGGGGAAAATTATGCAAAGTTTAGCAGTATTGCGCCGATCGCCAACAGCAGATTATGTGGCAACGGTGGTCGAATCCGAGTTTTTAACACCGACCATTAAATCCATCCGACTACGACTTGATCGGGATGAGTTTAGTTTTCTCCCAGGGCAATCGGTGTGGCCCAAATTTGAACGGGATGGGCGCAAGTTCAGCAAAATCTATTCGATCGCCTCTGCCCCTTCCCGTTGTCCTGAAATTGAGCTCTGCATTTCCCGCGTGGGTTGGAGTTCTTCCTACATGCATCATTTGCAGGTAGGGCAGTTTCTCCCCCTGCGTGGTCCCTATGGCTTAATGACGTTGAGCGAATTACCTCAACGTCCCCGCATTTATATTGCGGAAGGTTCGGGGATTGCGCCACTGAAAAGCCAGATCGACTGGCTACATCAGTGTGATTTTCAGCATCCAGTCTGGCTGGTGCTGGCAAACCCGGAGACAATTGACCAATTGCCCTACCACAACTATTGGAAGCGGCTCAGCCAGAACTGGAAAGGATTTCAGTATCGACCCGCCTTCAGTCCGTGTCCGGTATCTTTGCTATCGTTCCAGGATTTGAATTTAGCCGAGTTTGATATTGAAATTTGTGCCGTCGGCGATCGTACCGAACAGATTCAGACTGCCGTTCTGGCGTTGGGAGCAAAACCAACCCAACTGAGGGCTGAGAAGTTTTTTGCTTTTTGAGGTTTTTGCTTTTTGAAGGCAGAAGGGTCTGTCAGGGAAGCAGGAATTATAGGGAATAAACAGCCCCTCTCCCAGGATCACCCTTGGCTCCCCAGGGCTAAAGGTTGAAAAGTTCCCGTGCTTAATTTCGGGCTAAAATTCGGGAACACTAAATTTATCGTTCGGTTGACTCCGTCTAATGCACTAATCCTTTGGGTTGGTGCGTTTTGTTTTGCTTCATTGCCAACTCCATTGCTAATGGGACTTCAGGTCTGCAATCGCATTTCGGGTCATCGCAGCGATCGCCTGATCCGTCGCTTTCGGTAAATGGTAGTATTTACCGCCCGCATGGTTAGCAAGTTCCTTGGCGAATCCTGTTGAGATAAATTTGTTTTCCGTATCAATCACCAATAGTTGAATGCCAAGGCCGCGAATTTTTGCTGCAATTTCCAGCAGCTCGGCTTTAATGTCGGGCTTTTCGCCTTCAGGTATGGGTTCCCCCAGCGATCGCGCCAGTGAAATATTGCCCCGACCATCTGTAATCGCCACAATCACGACCTGACCGATATCCCCTGACTGTTTGGCATTTAAACCGACTCGTACAGCCTGGGTCAAACCATGCGCCAGGGGAGAACCCCCACCACAGGGCATCCGATCCAGTCGCCGTTTGGCTGCTTCGATCGATCGGGTTGGTGGCAGCAAAACCTCCGCCTGCTCACCTCGAAAGGGAATCAGGGAAACCTGATCGCGGTTCTGATACGCCTCCGTCAATAACCGCAGCACCGCACCCTTAGCTGACTGCATCCGATTCAACGCCATCGAGCCAGAAGCATCGACTACAAAAACAACCAGAGCCCCTGCTTTACGCGCTAACCGTTTTGCCCGGATATCGGCTTCTTCAACAAAGACTCGTTTCCTCCGTATTTCCGCGTCTTCCCTGCTACCTGCTGCCTGCTGCCCTTTGGCCGCCAATTCTGCCCGCTGCTTTCTGGCTTTCTGGTAAGGAGCCGCAGCTCGTAACGTAGCATCTACAGCAATGCGGCGGACCTTGCCTTTCGGCAGCATCGGCTTAATATAGCGTCCCCGATCTTCGGAAAGGATGAGGGTGCGGCTACCGGATTTCCCCTGGCGGGATGACATCTGGGCAAAGTAGAGAATTTCCGGGTCAAGGATGACTCCTTCTGGATCGAAGACAAACTCTTCTGGAATAGCGGGAGGTTCCTGCTCCGATTCGTTCTGATCTTCGTCGGTTTCTTCACGATCGTCCTGGTCCTGATCAGAGTCTTCAGTTTCGTCTGGCGGTGGCGGCGGTGGCGGCGGCGGTTGTTGCTGTTCAGGGGGAACTTCCATCCGGATGGAGCGGGGAACAATCACCAGTTCAACCGCCCGGCGCAGGTCTTCCGGATTAACTTCGGTGCGCCCATCTAGGGCCGCGTGAGCTTTGGCAACTCGGAGGGCAAACAACTCTGCCCGATGCCCCTGCACTCCCCCTCGAATGGCTTCTTCTACCAAATAGGCGATCTGCTCTGGTTTCGTTTTCACATCCTTGAGCCATTCCCGCGCCAGTAGGATTTGAGTCTTTAAAGAATCTAAATCTTCACTGTATTGATCCAAGAATTCTACAGGCGAGTCGGAATAGCGTGTGGCTTGTTCCACAGCTTGCACCCGTTCATCCAGGCCCAGCGTCATGTCAGCGGAAAGGGCGATCGCAATCCGATCGAGCAAATGATTGCGCAGATCTCCTTCCTCAGGGTTGTAGGTGGCAACCAGCAAAGGCTTGCAGGGATGCTGAAAACTAATGCCTTCCCGTTCGATCTGATTTCGCCCCTCAGTCAGGACGGTTAACAGCAGGTTAGCAATCTGGTCATCCAGTAAATTGATTTCATCCACATACAGCACTCCCCGGTGTGCTTCTGCCAGTAACCCTGGTTGGAAAACAGTTTCTCCCCGCTTAATCGACTGGCTAACGTCCACAGACCCCAGCAATCGATCCTCCGTCACGCCTAAAGGAATTTGAATAAACGGGGCCGGAATCACTTCTGTCGGAAGGGCTAAAGCCTCCCCCTGCTTCATTCCACATCCTTCGGTTTCTGCCCTTTCGAGGGTTTCATCATCCCACTCCTCTGGATGCAACGGGTCACAGTTGCTAATAGAACCCTTAACAATCTCGATCGGCGGTAAGAGAGCATGTAACGCCCTCGCCATGACCGATTTGGCAGTCCCCCGCCGTCCAGCAATGACCACCCCCCCCAGACCGGGATCAACGGCTGACAAAAGCAGGGCAAGTTTTATAGCTTCCTGACCAACAACGGCGGTCAAGGGAAAAGCAGTGGATGAAGCAGGGGTACTGAGTGCGGGCATGAATCTGGTTTAAATGCGCTCTGGCTCTCAGCATATCAAGTTCTGGTGATGGATGTGGAATTGAACCTCAGGTCAGAAAAGGGACGGCAAAAAACCGTCCCCTTGAAAGGAGCATCCCGACGCAAACGCACCCGATTCGAACACTGGGATTCGTTGATTAGTGACCCATCCTGGCGGGTTCTTGATAAATTTACCAGGATTCAGTGAAGGACCTGCTTGGGTAAATGGAAGGTTCGCTCAAGACCCTTCCCCGATCGAGGTTTGATGAGTCACTTATCGAAACTTTAAAGCCCTACCACAAGCAATCTTTGTGGTAAGTGTGGTGCCCATTGAAGTGTCATATCCGGCATTCCTATGTTTCCCGGATGCCCAAAAGTAAGCTTTCTCAGGCTTAGACCCAGGATTCACTAAAGGGGATATGGCGGCTTTGGCGATCGCAATTCAGGTGTTCCGCGATCGTCAAAGCCCCCCAATAGAAGCCCTGGCTAGGCCCACAGCCCCCCTCCCCTGCCTTGAACTTCCCACAAGGAGAACCGCGATATTTGCTAGAAAAGGGCTGAGGAAAATTCTCACGATTGGAATTAAAAATTTAAACTTACAATGGCATTCATCAAAAACCATTTGCTATGCCGACTGATAAATTGGCAGCAAGTAAGGAACCCAAATTAGGAGAAAATAGTTAAACCGAATAAATTTTCTCCAGCAGAAATGACCCAAACAGATTTTGCTGACTCCGCTATCCAGGGGCACGATCGCCCTATCCTGCAAGCTAAAGAACTGACCCGCAGCTTTGGTGGGCTGATTGCAGTCAATCACGTTTCCTTCACCGTCAACGAAGGTGAGATTTTTGGCTTAATCGGGCCGAATGGAGCAGGCAAAACTACCCTATTTAATTTGGTCACTGGCTTACTTCGAGCCACCAGCGGAAAGCTTCTGTATCAAGGAAAAGAGATCTCGCGCCTGCGTCCCTTTCAAATAGCGACTAGAGGTATTGCCCGCACCTTCCAAAACATTCGCCTGTTCGGCAATCTTTCAGCCCTGGAGAATGTCATGATTGCCCAACATATCCACACCCGCAGTGGCGTTTTAACCGGAGTTTTGGGCCTGCCCCCTGCCCCCCAAGAAGAACGTCTGATTCGTCAGCAAGCAATCGAGTTGCTTGAACTAGTTAGCCTGAGCGATCGGGCCGACGAAAAAGCCTCTAACTTTTCCTATGGTGATCAGCGCCGTCTGGAAATTGCCCGTGCTCTGGCATTAAGACCTAGCGTCTTACTCCTAGATGAACCAGCCGCAGGCATGAATCCCCACGAAAAGCACCAGTTGAGCACGTTCATCCGGGAGATTCGCACCCAGTTTAACCTGACCATCTTGCTAATCGAACACCATGTACCTTTGGTTATGGGTTTGTGCGATCGCATTGCAGTTCTTGACTTTGGTCAACTCATCGCCCTGGGCAATCCCTTTGACGTTAAAAACGATCCAGCTGTGATCGAAGCTTATTTGGGAGCAGAATGAGAAGAGAACCAATGTGTTCCACGGGCAGCCTAAAATCTAATACCAGCCATTCATCCTGATGATTCAGCATCAGGATGAATGAAAGTTGGTTCCCTTCTGCTGGAGCAGAAAAGTGAGGGATAAGGGCAATTTATCAGGGCAATTTATCAGGGCAATTTATCAGGGCAATTTGTCAGGGCAAACACGGTGGATTGAGGACGGGGGACCTACTTCCCACCCCTTGCTGGGAGCGCAGCCCCCACTCCCCGATCTACAACCTCCATTGTTTAGATTGGTATCCAAGTTGATGAAAGATTCTACTCCCCTGCTCGAAATTAAAGGACTCAGCGTCAACTACGGCGGCATTCAAGCGTTACAGGCGATCGACTTGCTAATCTATCCAGGGGAAGTCATCACCCTGATTGGGGCAAATGGAGCGGGCAAAACAACCACGTTGCGAGCAATTTCGCGCATTATCAAAGTGCGGGAAGGTCAAATTCTCTACAGCCAGAAAGATATTACCCGCTGTCGCGCCCATGAAGTTGTTCAGTTGGGAATTGCCCACAGCCCGGAGGGACGCCGCGTGCTGGCACGTCAGACAGTATTAGATAATTTAGAGCTAGGAGCCTACACCCGCTCCGATCGCCTCGGTATTAAAACAGACATGGAGCAACAGTTCCTTACCTTCCCCCGGTTGGCAGAACGAAAACACCAATTAGCAGGTACCCTCAGCGGTGGGGAACAGCAGATGCTCGCGATCGCCCGTGCCTTAATGAGCCGCCCTAAGCTACTGCTTTTAGATGAACCCAGCCTGGGGTTGGCTCCAGCCATCGTGCGTGAAATCTTCTCCATCATTCAAACCCTGCGGACCTCAGGCGTGACGATTCTCCTGGTTGAGCAAAACGCCCACCTGGCTCTCCAAAATGCTGATCGGGGATACGTTCTGGAAGCGGGACGGATTACCCTGACGGGAGAACCGGGTCAACTTTTGGAAGATGACCGCGTAAAGCAGGCTTACTTAGGATAAAAGCGGCTTTACCCCAAGATCAGAAACGAGTAGATCTTCGCAAAGACTGGATAAAGCTGCCTTCAAAGCTACAAATAACTTATACGATCATATTTATACGGTATCAACTGGACGAACTAGCCCACGCTAGAAACTATCTTGAACAAGACATTGAACATCTGTCAGAGTCCTCCAGTGTCAGTGTCTTCTGTAAATAAGTTCCCGACCTGCACCTGTTAACTTGCTTTTTCTTCCAATCGCATGCTGATGCAAGCAATTGGTAAGGGACTGCCTTTCAGGTAGGGGTTGAAACCTGCGGCAACCCTTGGATCCGGGTCAGAATCTGGTGTTTAAAACTTTATCTACTCTATAAAAAACAGATAGGAAAACCCTATTTGGAGAATGAAAGTTGTTTCTAAAGAAGCGACTTTAATAATTTCCTTCCTGGCGCTCCCTTCAAGCGTCTACTCTTATAGCTCTTTCCATCCATGAACACACTCGACGATGCGTCACTGATTCAAAAGTTTGTTAAACGGGAAGTAACCCTACTCTCAAATCAAAACTTAAGAGTAGAGTCAGCATTCGATTCTGTCCAGCTTTTGGCAAAGCGGGGTGGTTTGGTTGCAACGATCAAACAGACTAAGGACGGCTGCACAATTGAAGTGCGCCAGAGATCGGAATATGGTCAGCAGGTGCATCAGGCGTTGATTGCCAATAACTTCATCCCAATCGGTGATCCTGGTAAGTCCGAGTTCTGGCAGTATGCAGAGTACAAACCGCCTGCTGGTTACAAACTCCATTGCACAGAAGCTCGATTTCTTTGGAAAGAGTGGTGGACTAGAGTCCGCTACAGCAATCGGAGTGCGATTCAGACTGATTTACTGATTCATGTACGTGACACCTGGTATCCCATCCGCGAGTCAGTTTGTAGTCAGGGATTGCTATACATCACAACGCTGGTAAGTGAATTTGTCTTCAAAGGGACTGATCAGGTTATTTGGCTGAGTAAAATCCCAAATCATGGTTCCGCTCGCCAGCTAAAGACAACTGCTTCGGCTATCCCTGCTAGCGTTCAAGCCGCGGCTAAAAAGCCTTCCGATCAGTCCTCGCAGGAACAACTCCTGACCCATCCCGTAATTGTGGCTAAGGAATTACCATCTCGCCCGGCATCTTCTACTCCTGCCGAGGTCCCCCTTAGCCACACCAAGGAAGGACTGGAAACCACAGGCTTGCATTCTGATTTGAGACAGGTGGTCGAGATCCGGCAGGGCAAGCTTTACATCATGACTGCCCTGGGGGAAGTTGTTGTAGAGGGAGCCAATCTAAAGTTTAGGCTGAACGATGAGAAACCTCCCGCAAAGAAACCAATCAACCTGAACAACTATCGCGATCGAGAAGCCTATGCGGTGAATACGTAAGATGTGCTCCTATAAGGGGTAACTCTTGGAGGGCGAAGTAGATCTACGAAGCAGATTTTGAGAAGTGAGTACTCTTCAAAATCCTCTTAAGAGGGTTCTTCCAGATTTTAGGAACCCAGCAAAGTCCTTTTGGTCGCCTACTAGTAAATGGCCGGGCGTAATTAAACTGAAGAGGCCAGTGGCGGTGCAGGAGGTGAAACCCTCTGCCCAGGGGCGCAGCCCCCAAACCCCTTCTTACAATTAATTAGGCCGACCTACTTACACAAAAATAAAATTTCGAAAGGGTGAAGGGGG
>JBAUTA010000047.1:0-4813 GCA_049581985.1 Kovacikia sp. | reverse complement strand
TTTCAACTTCCCCAGACCCAATCGGCCATCCATTCTCTTGAAATCGGCCATACTCAACCGCTGCTGCAAAGCGGTTCAAATGATTGATCAGGCACCGCAGTCGGTCATGCTGGGTTTTCTCAAAAAGTGCCTGTAGCCTCTGGAGTACACCCTGAACATCATTTTGCCAAAGCTGGTCGATGAAGCTATCCACCCATCCGTGTTGCAGCTTCTGCTCAATGCCCAGCTTATCGGCTGTGTCATAGAAATGGGATTTGAGATGCCCCAAGTCGAGAATGTATTGGAAATTGGTCAAGTGTCGCGCCAGCTCTTCTTGCAGGCCAATGCCTCCATCCCCCGGCGAGAGCACCAATGTGTCAGGCGTGACGCCTTGCCCGGTCGCAAGGGCATCGAGTTGGTCGCACACTTGAGGGTAAGACCCTTTCAGGCACACATAACGCTTCGTGTTCTTGTCGAGGGGACGAACCAGACCCGTGCGAACCTCCTGCCACTGAATCGGGCGCACTAATGCATCGGGAGCACGCTCTGTCCCATATTTCTCATAAGTGCTCAAAAATCGGTACTCAAAAACTGCTAGAATGTAGTTCTACTATACCTTTCAGCCATTTATTTTAATGCTTGCCTTCAAAACACCCTGTCTCAAGGAAGTATACGGATTCGGCAAGGTAGAAAAAAGAAAAGTAGTGGCAGATTTTAGTGGTGGAGAGATTACGTCGGATGCGGGTTTACTTCTGATTTCAACAGTAGATCGCACAGTTCGCCTATCTCAACAGATCGCGGCGTGTTTTGAAGACCATCGAGACCCCACTCGAATTGAACATAAACTGGACGATCTGATTGCCCAGCGCATTTATGGTTTAATCCAAGGTTATCCCGACCTCAACGACCATGACCAATTACGCCATGACCCGCTCTTTGGCGTCGCAGTGGGCAAACTCGAAAGTCGCCATGCTCGGAGTGCAGCCTTGGCCGGGAAAAGCACTTTGCATCGATTAGAACAAGCCGTTAATGAATCCAAAGACCCCAGTGCCTATCAAGGGTTGAGCGTGAATCCAGAGCAACTGAGAACTTTATTCGTTGAATTTGCCCTAGACCAACACTCCATCGCCCCAGCCAGGATGATTCTGGATATGGATGTCACAGATGACGAAGTTCATGGCCATCAAGAGCAGTCGTTTTACAACACCTATTACGGCAGTACCTGCTATGCCCCTCTGTTGATCTTTTGGGGTCGTCACCTGTTGGGTGCAAGATTACGCCCCTCAAATGTAGACCCTGCCGAAGGCGCACTCGAAGAGATCGCGCGAATCATTGCATTGATCCGACAACGCTGGCCCCAGACCCTGATTATGGTTCGCGGCGATAGTGCCTATGCACGCGACGACCTCATGACCTGGTGTGAAGCGCACAATGTTGATTATGTCTTTGGGTTGTCCAAGAATGAACGCCTTCTTCGCATCACGCAGGATTTAGTCGCGTCCGTGGAGAACGATTACCGTCAGCGCAAACAGTTGGCGCAGGATTGTTTTGAGAAACACTTGGGAAAGGACATCGTGAATGAGGCACAGCTACAGCCCCTCGTTACGCCTGCGCTCTGGTATCGGTCGGTGCCTTATCAAACCTTAGACACCTGGAGCAAATCTCGACGAGTCGTGTGTAAATTGACCTATGACGAGAAGGGGAGTAACCGACGATTTCTCGTCACGTCCTATTCAGCAGAGGCTGTTAGCCCCGGTCGGTTGTACTGTGACCAGTATTGTCCGCGTGGAGACATGGAAAACCGGATCAAGGAGCATCAGCTTGACCTATTCAGCGACCGCACCAGTGCTCATCGGTTTGAGGTGAATCAGCTACGCCTATGGTTTTCGTCCTTCGCGTATACGCTGATGCAAGCCCTCAGAGACAGAGGATTGTTCAAAACCGAACTGGCGACGGCTCAGATGGGCACGATCCGAAAGACATTGCTAAAAATGGGGGCAAGGGTTCGCATCAGTGTGCGACGGGTTCACATCGCCTTCTGTTCAAGTTCACCACTCAGAGCACTCTTCGATAAGGTTTATCAACGACTCATCGCGCCAACAAACACCGGATAAATTCCCAAAAGCCGTTTTAAAGTGAATGTTTTTGTGTGGGGTTTGAGAGCAGACCTAAATTCATGCTCGCTATCCAGGATTTTATGCTAAAAACATCGAATTTTGAGAAGCACAAAGGCTTGCCTAAGTTCGTTCAAGTCATAAAGCAAGTAGAGCAAATTTCATTTAGGACTTCCACAACAACTTTTGATTGCATATCGCGATCTCACAAGGACTTATGAGAAATATGGGTAAATACTGTTTTGCCTGTGCGACGGAATTAAGGAGTCGATGCATTGGGTGCAATGAGCCTATTCTCTCCCTCAGGCATAGGTTCTGCCCCTTTTGTGGCAAAGCCTATAAAGCTATTGATACCCTAAATCTAAAATCCTGAAATCTATGACCTGAAAGAGTTTCAGAGCCATCTTGCACTATTTTACACGTATCTCGGCTCGACCCCGTTAAACCTTACTAGAGATGACGTAAGTTAGCGCAAATTGAATTGAGATGATTGCCTTTGAAAAGCAGTGGGGGTAAAGCCATTAACAGGCATGGTTTAAAAACCGAGTTTTTTGGGTACCAGCACAGGACAAATTGGGCCATCATTTCAACGATGATCTGGATTCCATTTCACACTTCTTTAGGCTTGCTGGTAACGCGTAAATTCCAGCATCTCTGACCACGCACCCGCTGCCTCTGCATCTCCACTGTTAGCGATCCCAACTCGCTAGGTTTTCCACGACTGACTGAAACTTGTCGAGGTCGTCCAGTGTCGCGTTTCCGTTCATGCACCCCAACTCACCCCTCCCCCATCGCACCTAAAAACTGGGCTTCAGCTTGCTTCTGTAGCGATCGCCTACTATAGCGCTCAAAACTCTTCTCGGATTTATGCCGCGTGATCTGTCGCGCCAGCAGCGGATCCATCCCGCGCGTGACCATCTCCGTCGCTACCGTATGCCGCCCCTGGTGCGGATGGGCATCCTTCACTCCGGCTATTTCCGCCAGCTCCTTCACCACCTTGTAAATACCCCAATAGCCCAAGCGATCGCCTTTGCTGTTGTTCGACCACCAGATTTTATTTGACCTACCCCGTAAGGATATGCCCGTCACGATATTTTATGCATCCCTCTTCAGAAATGCGCAGGCTCCATCCCGGACTGGAGTGCAAGAGAGTGGAAAATAATCATTTTGGATTTTGGTGAGCGTATTCCCGATGAAATGGGCAAGCTATGTATTTAGCTGCCGTGCGTTCCTTTCGTTAGGACAGAGCCACAGAGATCGCCATCGAAGACCTGCTCTACCAACGCAAGCAATTTACTCCGGCTAAAATCGCTAACCCCGCGCAATTTCAGTCCGTTCGCAATAACTCGAAGTTTGCGCTGAAGGCATCTAGCGATGAACGCTCCCTGTGGCGGGTTGTACGAAACCCTTTATTTAAAATAATGCTTGGAGGATCATTCCAGTATGCAAAGAAAGAAAAATTTGGTTCTAGATTTCCTTAATTGGAAACAAAACTATCGCTCGCTGTCCACGATCCACCGATTTATTTTGATTGGTCTAATTAGCCTACAGATGGATAGTTACTTAGATTTCTTGCTGCATAACTCAATCCCTCACGGTAATTATGGGGTGCTGGAGTTTATCTACAAAGTATCGAATAATCAGATTCTTGCGATTGCTATGGACATTCCGTACATGATAGGGTGTGTTTATCTAGCATTTTGGTTTCTCATAAAAGGGACTGAAAATACTGATATTTGGGCAATTTTTCTGTTTGTAGTGACTCTAGCTAGTCCTGGATTTTTATAAATGATTGAGAGCATTAAACGCCTAGCAAACGGCGTTGTTGCATAAATAGGAGTCTCTGATGTAGCATCCGTTCAGGACATAGCAAAGGCGATCGCCCTCCCCCCATCAATACCCACGCTCCAGCATCTGCTCCAACGACACAGGCTTACGCTCCTTAATCCCCCGCGACTCAAAGAACGCTGCTCGTGCTGCCTCATATCGCACGGCCTCCGAGTAGACCTTGTACGCCTTCACTGACTTCTGCCGCGTCAGTGCCATCCCGAGATAAGCATCCACCTTCCCACTCACTAACCCACTAATGAAGGTATGCCGTCCTCGGTGGGGATGAATTTCCGGTAATCCTGCCGCCTGGGCTACCTGCTTGAACATCTTGTAAATGCCCTCATAGCCCATCCGATCGCCATAATTCCTGTGGCTATAGGACACGAAAATAGGATCATCTCCCTTGAGTTCCCCCTGCGCCTCCATCCATCGCTGGCTCAGATATTCCACCAGCACAGCATGCGTCTGCTCGTCCACCGGCACCCGACCGCTGGACTGGTGCTTGCCATTTCTAATTACAACTTCCACTCCGTTATAATCTTCAACGTTAAGGAGCGAAACCTCCTCCGGTCGCAACCCAGACTTGAACCAGAGAAAGACGATCGCCGTATCCCTGACTTCGGTATTCCCCCTCCCCTTCAGCGCTTCAAACAACGCATCGATCTGGTGCTGCTCCAAATGCTTGGCTTCCCCTTCCGGTATCGTCGGAATCGACACCCCATCGGCTGGACTTTGGGCGATCGCCCCCACTTTCTTCATCCAAGTAAAAAAGCTCTTGATCGCTGTCACCGATGCCGCAATGGAGCTGACTTTGAGCGATCGCCCTTCCAAATACCCTTTATAGGCGGTGACATCACTCATGCTCATGGCGGACCAATCTTTCCCGACCC
>JBAUTA010000046.1:0-4726 GCA_049581985.1 Kovacikia sp. | reverse complement strand
GAAATTTATTACCCTCGAAATAGACGATATTACCAGGGGCAAACTCGCGAATAGCTACTGCTCGTGGACGGGTAATAAATTCGCTTTGCTCGCCTGCGGAAATACAGCGGTTTGCAGAGTCATTAGGCACAGTAACAGCAGTGAGCAAACCAGTTGCGCAAATGCCTAGGGTCGATTAAATCCATCGCTGTGGCAATGAGGGTATCTACCATTTTCGAGGTCGTCGGCGAGAACTGCCTTAGGAAAGCCTTTAACTGTGACCACCAATGCTCAATCGGGTTAAATTCTGGAGAGTAAGTAAGGAGACAGGTATAGAATCCTCGCTCCAACGGCCTCGATTAAAGGCGCAATCGCTTTGACTTTATGAGCAGGTAGATTATCCATGACCACGACAGCGCCTTTCCACAGTTGAGGCACAAGACACTTCGAAACGTACACTTGAAAGGCCGCAGCGTCCATCGAATCATCCATCGTCATCACAGCCAGCACCTTTGAAACGGTGATTGCGCCCATGACGCTCACCTTGCCACCCCGATAAAAAGGTTTGAAGGCATAGGCTCTCTCTCCAGGCGCAGCACGGGCATGGGTGCGCATCAATCCGAGCAGCACGCCCATCTCGTCCAGGAACACTAAATCTCTGAGTTCTACCCCCGTCACTTGTGCCCAATACTCCGCTCTCAGAAGTTGAACGCGGTCACTGGTGGCTTGGCTGGCGCGAAGTGTTTTTTTTTTGCGCGGTAAATTTAGCCTCTGGAAGGTACGGCACATCGTGCTTTGGCTCACCCATAGCCCCGTCGCATCGGCGAGTAACTCACAGTATTCTGCTAAGGTCGCGTCGGGCTGTTTCTCGTAGATTGCCATCAACTGAGCTGTATGTTCCATCATCGAACTCACTGAACCACCCTGCTTGCGCGGGGTTAAATGGCCTTGTGTCCGCTTCTGGGCAACCAATTTTTGGACACAGCTTTTACTAACAGAGAAACGTTGGGCTGTTTTTCTGAAAGAGCTTTCGCCTTTCTCGATAGCATTGACTATCTTCTCTCAAAGGTCTATGGAATATGGCTTCATTTTCAACCCACTTTTGCAATGCTTTACTGTATCTTATATGCGTGCAAACCGCTGTAGTTAGATATTTCCACTTCGAGTAAGCAAACTAATTGTAAGTTTGGAGCACTGTAATGAGAGTACTTGATCTTTCGAAACGATTTGCCGATAAAGTTCAGAATACTTTGTTATTCGATAGGTCGCCAAAGTGGCTCACATCCCCGGAATACGCAAAGAAATTTAACGCAAAATGGCACAAGGTTTACGAGCAGATGCCAAATAAGCGTCCGCCTGTAGTCTATTATGGGGCACTCATGGCAGACCTGCAAAGAAGGTTGGATCCTGAATTTCCTGAAGCAGGTGTACTTGAATTAACCAATGCTCTCCTTTACGGAGAGGCTGGTTGGATATTCAGCGAGGAAGGTTACCTCTTGCCAGATCACTCCTGGTATGGACAGCACGTCAACGAAATGAAGACAGTGCCAAGGTTTCTACCAAGAGGCAGGCGTTTAGAAGGTGTCTGCTTGTCGCTCGCCAGTGACTTTGCTGTAGGTAGTTACGGACATTTCATGTTGGACTGCATCAGCCGCCTTGAGCTTTTCAATAAAGCAGGATTCAAATTATCTGATGTTGACCATATTTTCTGTCCAAAACCTCCTTCAAAAACCGCACAGCGCTTATTCGATCAATTAGGTATCCCTGTCAGCAAATGCATCTGGGCTAACGGAAACAAAGATGTAGTGCATACCGAGACTCTTTTAGCACCTTCCTTTCCTGGCACACGGCGAAACTACCAGAAGTGGTTACCGGCATTCATCAAACGAGAGCTTTTACCCTCGCCCCCTCCCCCTAGCCGCCGACTCTATATTTCTCGGGCTGGCTGTAGGCGTAATGTTGTTAACGAAGAAGCCATCACCCGTATCCTTATCCAGCGTGGTTTTGAGATTTATGATCCTGCACAACACACAAGTCAGCCTTACGATTTTGCTGAATCTACAATAATTGTGGGGCCTCATGGTGGAGGATTAACAGATTTGGTTTTCTGCCAGCCAGGAACGAAAGTAATTGAACTTATTCCTACCGATCACGTTTACCCGTATTACTACACTCTATCTGACGCGGCTACTTTAGAGTACGGTTGCCTTGTTTGCCAGAGTACATATGATCGGGGTCAAGATACCTGGGGGCCAAGTTCTGCCAACTTTTATGTAAACGAAGATGAGTTAGACAGTGCTTTAGCCCGGATTACAGCTTAGATAAGCGAGTGTTATTTGAGCAATGTAATCTTTGAGTTTACAGTTGCATGGGTGGGAGCGAACGTGACTATTTTGCCAGGGATAAATATTCACGAAGACTCCATCATTGCAGCGGGTGCAGTAGTAACTAAAGATGTGCCCCCTCATGTAATTGTTGTAGGAACTCCTGCCAGAGTTATCAGAGAACTGGAGTCAGAGGAACTAGACACGACTCAATACCGTTTCAGATAAGCTTAGAGATTCGCCAACTTAGCCAAACGGCGCTACGATATGATCGCCTTAGTTTAGGGTAAAACCCATTCCCCTCCCGAGGGTTGACGTGAACTCCGATACTCCAATGATTAGCAAACTGCCAATCCTGGAAAGTGACGATCGCCTCATTCGCTCAGAATTTGAACGCCGCTATACGGCTATGCCCCACCTAAAAGAGGCCGAACTCATCGAAGGAGTGGTTTACGTGGCATCCCCAGTCAGGATGAGGAAACACGCCAATCCCCACGGCAAAATGATTTTACCTGGCTAGGAGTATATGAAGCGGCAACGCCGGGTGTCATGATGGGGGACAATCCCACTGTTCGTTTGGATTTAGATAACGAGCCAAAACCAGATGCCTTACTCCGAATCGATGAGACCTGCGGAGGGCAGTCTCACATTAGCGAGGATGATTACATCGAAGGAGCACCGGAGTTGATTGTGGAAGTTGCTGCCAGCAGTGCTTCCTATGATGTGCATGACAAACTGCAGGCTTACCGACGGAATGGGGTAAAGGAGTATCTGGTCTGGCTGGTGCAGGAGGGACAGTTTCGTTGGTATGGTTTGCAGGAGGGAGAATATCGGTTGCAAGCGCCGGATGAGGTGGGGGTGTTGAGGAATCAGGTGTTTCCAGGGTTACAACTGGCAGTTCATGCTTTGCTGAGTGGGGATATGCAACAGGTTTTAGCGGTATCCCAGAAAGGGATTGATTCTGAGGCACATCAAGATTTTGTGGCTCAATTAAAGCTGAGAAGCTAAATGAGGGATGTTGCGAGTGACATATTTATTGCTGAATTTTGCCAGGCATTGTTGTTCAGATAAAGACTGATGAAGTATCTACCGCCAGGGCTCTAAGAGGAAGTGGTAGGTCAATGAAGACACCGGTAAACCTGGAGCTAATAGAATCGAGTGATGATGAGTGAGTCTGTGATGTCCTGCTTTGCTAAACTGAAGTCAGCTTAAATTCTTTGGGAATTTTTCAGGTGTTTAGCCATGACGACTTCTACAGATGCAATAGATGAGTTAATTCAAAAATGCCAAGCACTACCACCTGATTTACAACAACAGGTGATTAATTTTGTCGAATTTCTGCTGAGTAAGCACGTAACCAATCAGGAAGCAGTCGAGCAGAAAGGCACAGAGTCTGAGGCTAAACCAAAACGAATTTTGGGCTTACATCGGGGCCAGGTCTGGATGAGCGACAATTTTGATGCGCCTTTGCCAGATGAGTTCTGGTTAGGCGAAGAGTGAACTTATTACTGGACACTCATACTTTCCTTTGGGCGATTGATTCTCCAAAGCTACTGCCTGGACGAATTGAACAATTACTGAGCAATAATACAAGTATATGGTTTTTGAGTCTGGCCAGCGTTTGGGAAATTCAAATTAAGTCTGAACTCGGAAAGTTACGGCTGAGTCTGCCATTGAGTGAATTAATTGAAACACAGCAGCAGACGAATGATTTACGATTGTTGCCTATTGAACTAAGCCATATTTATGCATTGTCTGGCCTACCTCATCATCATCGAGATCCGTTTGATCGATTGTTGATTACCCAAGCGAGGGTTGAGCGACTGCCTTTGCTGAGTCGAGATTCTATTTTCGATGCGTATGACCTTGAGCGCATTTGGATATAACCCCACCCCCCATTCTCTCTAGAAGATTTGAGGACCCCACAATCTGCAGAACTCTATGTAAGCTGGGGTAATGGAACAGAAATACATTGACTACTGGCGCGATCGGCAGGCGAAGCAAGCCGCTGACTCTAAGGCACTCGCCAAGCAGGCGTGGGCTGATGTCCAGGAAATTGCTAGGTTGCTCAGGTCTGAGTTTGGGGCAACCCAAATCATTGTGTTTGGTTCTTTGGCAAAGGGTGATGATTTTGATGCTGAATCAGATATTGATATTGCAGCTGAAGGGATTTCTCCCCCAAATTATTTCACGGCAATGGCGGCTGCCAACCGAATCAGTCATCATTGGGTTGACTTAAAACCGATCGAAGCACTTGATCCAAACTTTCTGCAAAAGGTTGTCCAAACAGGGATAAGCATCCATGCGGAGGGTTGAATCTGCGGCCATAAATGCTTTGGCAGCAGATATTTTGGCAGAGTTGGCAAAAATGCAACAACTCGAATCGCAAATTCGGCGAGTACAAACAGAACTAGAAAATGCTC
>JBAUTA010000045.1:0-7597 GCA_049581985.1 Kovacikia sp. | reverse complement strand
TATCTGCCGTTGATTAATGGCGAATACGTTCAAACGGACAATTATGTGGACTCGCTGAATCCTTCCAACTTTACAGAGCAGGTCGGCAAGATTGGGCTGATCAGTATTGACCAGGCAGAAACCGCGATTCAGGCAGCGAAGGCGGCATTTCCTGCCTGGAAGAAGACGCCAGCGAAGGAACGGGCAGCTATTTTGCGACGAGCAGCGGATTTAATGGAGCAGCGGCGGCATGAACTCGTTGCCTGGATGGTGCTGGAAACGGGCAAGGTAGTCAGGGAGGCAGATCCGGAGGTGTCGGAGGCGATCGACTTCTGCCGTTACTACGCCGATGAAATGGAGCGATTGGAAACGGGGGTTGCCTATGATTACCCCGGTGAAACGAACCGCTACCATTACCAGCCCAGAGGGATTTCTTTGATCATTTCCCCCTGGAATTTTCCGCTGGCGATTCCCACGGGGATGACCGTGGCCTCCCTGGTTGCGGGGAATTGCACCCTGCTCAAGCCTGCGGAGGTTTCGTCGGTGATTACGGCGAAACTCACCGAGATCCTGATCGAAGCAGGCATTCCGGCAGGGGTGTTCCAGTATGTTCCTGGTAAAGGCTCAACCGTGGGAGCGCACATGGTCAAGCATCCAGATGTTCACATGATCACGTTTACGGGGTCCCAGGAAGTGGGCTGCCGCATCTATGCCGATGCTGCCATTCTGCAACCAGGGCAGCAGCACCTGAAGCGGGTGGTGGCAGAGATGGGCGGCAAAAATGCCATTATCGTGGATGAGAGCGCTGACTTGGACCAGGCAGTTCAGGGTGTGGCGCAGTCTGCCTTTGGCTACAGCGGACAGAAATGTTCTGCCTGTTCGCGAGTGGTCGTGCTGGAACCGATCTACGATATTTTCCTGGCAAGATTGGTGGAAGCAGTCCGATCGCTCAACCTGGGACCCACCGATCACCCCGCTACCAAGGTTGGTCCTGTGATTGATGCCAGTGCCCGCGATCGTATCCGCGAATACATCGAAAAAGGACGGATGGAATGCGAAGTTGCCCTGGAAATGCCTGCTCCTGAAGGAGGATATTTCATCGGACCCGTGATTTTTGGTGATGTCGCAGCCACCGCTACTATTGCCCAGGAAGAAATCTTCGGTCCTGTTTTGGCAGTTATGCGGGCAAACACCTTTGGCCAGGCGCTGGAAATTGCCAATGGGACTCGCTATGCCCTTACTGGTGGACTTTATTCCCGCACCCCTTCCCACATTGAGCGGGCGCAAAAGGACTTTGAGGTAGGCAACCTGTATATTAATCGCGGGATTACGGGGGCGATCGTGGCACGCCAACCCTTTGGTGGCTTCAAGCTCTCTGGGGTTGGTTCCAAAGCAGGGGGACCCGATTACCTGCTGCAATTTCTGGAACCCCGAGTTGTAACAGAGAATGTACAACGGCAGGGCTTTGCTCCGATCGAAGGTGTAGATTAAAGGAAGGCAGGAAACAGAAGTTAAAAAGGGGCAGAGAAAGGATAGGAGAGAAAGGATGAATGATCTCCTTGGTCTACTAGCCCCCCATCCTCTCTACTTTCCCTTCTGTCCCCTGTTCTCTGTCTGATACCTATTTAACCAATGAGGGTTGTAGATCGGAGTGGACCCCCTGCCCCCCATTCCCATCTGTCGTGTTTGCTTGTTAAATTAGTCCGTTAATCAAAGGAGAATTTATATGACTATTCCCTCTCCTCCCAGAATTTCTCCGAAGGAAATGAACCTGTTGCGTGCTGTTTGTTCATTGGCCTGGTCGGATGGTGAATTATCTTCTGAAGAACTGGAACTGATGCTATCCGAGTTCTCCAATCTGTTTGCTAAAGGTGAGGAAGACAAGCAGCATCTACGCGATGAGTTGCGAGAGTATGCTTCCCAGAATATTCCCCTGGAAGAACTGGTGCCTAAGATTGAACGTGAGGAAGATCGGGAACTGGTTTTGAAACTGGGCTACATGGTCATCCGGGCAAGCCGTCGCGACCCCAACGAGCCTCTGATTAACCTGGATGAAAAAGCGGCCTATCGACGACTCATGAATTTGTTAGCTTTACCAGAGGAAACCGCTACCAGGATTGAGCACCTGGTGGAAGAGGAATTTCACCAGGAAGATGACGTAATGCACGAGATCGCGATCGGTCTGGGCAAATTCCTGGGTCGATAGTATAGCGATCGCCAGTTTGATTCTGGTTTCCCTGGATTCTCGTTACATTGGCCTTAAACCCATCACCCCAGACCCTTTCGGGGGGTGGGGGGGAGTTCGGACCCCACATTGCGGGGGAAGTCCCCTGGCAGAGGATTGGGTTTAAGACAAGATATGTATACACAGTAGGGATTAAGGGGGGGTAGAACCTCTACCCCCTCCTTTTTCTATGTCCGATTTCCCAATCAAAACGTTAGGACCGTGCGAATTGCCTCGCCCTTGTGCATCAGGTCAAATGCCTCGTTAATTTGAGAAATGGGCATGACATTCGTAATCAGGTCATCAATATTGATCTTGCCATCCATATACCAGTCCACAATCTTGGGCACATCCGTGCGACCCCTCGCGCCCCCAAAGGCACTGCCCCGCCAGACCCGCCCCGTCACCAGTTGAAAGGGACGGGTGCTAATTTCCTGCCCTGCCCCGGCAACGCCAATAATAATGCTCTCACCCCAACCCTTGTGGCAACATTCCAAGGCCTGACGCATTACCTTGACGTTGCCAATGCATTCAAAGCTGTAATCTGCTCCGCCCTGGGTTAGCTCGACTAAATAGGGGACTAAATCGCCCTCAACTTCGCTGGGATTGACAAAGTGGGTCATGCCCAGCTTTTCAGCTAAAGCCTTTTTTTGCGGGTTAAGGTCTACACCGATAATTCTATTCGCGCCTACCATGCGGGCACCCTGGATCACATTTAGCCCAATTCCCCCCAAACCAAACACGACAACATTTGCGCCTGGTTCCACTTTGGCCGTATAGATCACGGCTCCAATGCCTGTCGTGACACCGCAGCCGATGTAGCAAACCTTATCAAAGGGGGCATCTTCGCGAATTTTTGCCACTGCAATTTCGGGGAGTACGGTGTAGTTGGCAAAGGTGGAAGTGCCCATGTAGTGATGAATCATTTTGCCGTTCAGCGAAAAGCGACTACTTCCATCGGGCATCAGTCCCTTTCCCTGGGTCGATCGGATTGCCTGACAAAGATTTGTTTTCTGGCTGAGACAATACTCACAGTTACGGCACTCGGGGGTATACAGCGGAATCACATGGTCCCCTGGCTTGAGCGATTTCACGCCCGGCCCCACGTCCACCACTACGCCTGCCCCTTCGTGCCCCAAAATGGTCGGAAACAGACCTTCGGGATCGGCACCGGAAAGGGTAAATGCATCCGTATGACAAACCCCGGTGGCTTTAATTTCCACCATCACTTCTCCCTCTCTCGGCCCCTCTAGCTGCACGGTTTCAAGGCTTAACGGTTTTCCTGCTTCGAGGGCAACGGCGGCTTTGACATCCATAAATTGGCTCCTGGGGTCTGCTTCTCTAAATTGTGACTATGCCATCTTTCTGATCCCAATTTATAGCCCTTTTCAAGGGTGTGAGGGACAGTGAGGGTGCTTCGCGCCCCCCTGTCCCTAACATTTCTGTACTTCACCCAAGTGCAAATCGCTATAGAGAATCAGGATGGCAGAGGGGGGTATGGGAGTTTCGCCCCCAGCCAGGGGTTCCCCCTTTTGCTGAGACGGTGGGACAGCGGGCTTCGATTGAGCACTTCGCTCAAAGTCGCTGAAATCCCTTATTTGACTTCTTTTTGTCCTTATCCTTCGGCTTTGACTTACTCACTTCCGCCAGGGCTTCTTGAAACAGCTCATGTAAATGGATAGGGACGCTGGCGATTTCTGGTAAGTCCGGTTGGAGCGGCTTTTTGTATTCCTGGAGCAACGGATCTAAATCGGTTTGCAGGGCAAACTCTGGGCGATCGAGGATCTTTTTCAAAATCGCTTCAAGTTGAACTGGATAGGCGGCGGCTAAGCGATGCCAGATAAATGCATTAAAGGTTTGATCTTCTAGATATTTGCGAACTAGTGCTTCCCCACCCTGGATGCTTTGCCAATCCGCTGCTGTCAGCAGGGTTTTAAACTGGGTGTAGGTGGGCAAAAACATTTGTCCCCAGCGGGGATGAGCCAACACGGTGACGTTTTCCGCCTTCTTTAACTCCGCCGGTAATTCCACCTTGGGCGTCACCATTTTGGCTGCTGACTCCTGGCTTTTCATCATGGTAGACAGGGCTTTGGCATCGGTTCCCAAACTTTCCGCCACTTCCTCGATCGCCTCATCATCAATCCCTGCCTCTGCAGCGATTTCTGCCATTGATTTGGACTGATCAATTCCCGCTTCCGCCAGTTGCTTTTGAGTCAGAATCTGCTGAAATTCGGCAATCTTTTTGCTCAATTGATAGCCCGACATGGTGATTTCATCGCTGCCGAAGAAATCCAGAAAGTCCTGGTGATATTTTTCCACCGATCGCCAGGCCTCCTCCAACAGTTCAGGCGCATCGCTGTAGAGAAATGGTTTGTAATTGTCCTTGAAGTTGCCGATCGCCACTGCCAGTTTCGGCTTGCCCAAACTTCCCATCAAGCTGGATGGCCCCGAAAAGGTCCAGTATTCCTGGGTGACAGGGGCAATGCGGGTGAGAATAATCTCGCCCAATTTGACTCGCTCCAGCTCTTTCTGAGTTGCGGGGCTATCTGGCTTCACCGTGTAATGTTTTGCTGATAGCCAGTTCATTAACTCAAACCCATCGGGCAAGATTTGCGTTACTGCAAATAGGCCCATGAAAGTATGCTGCCAGTTTTGGAGGAGTTGCCGATCGCTCTTTGACAGCTCCTTGGGATGACTTTCGATAAACAAATCGATCGGGGTTTTGTCCCCCACCTGCCCTTCCGTCAAGAATCGGTCAATCACCAGATTTTGCTGCTGCACTCCCGACTGAGACGATTTTGCTAATTGCTCTGCGGAGAAGCTTTCCAGCGCGATCGCCAGATCTCCATCCGCATCCAGCACATAATCTGTTAAAGCCTGTTTTAGTTCCTTCGTCCGTTCCAGAATCGCTTCCACTGGTTAACCTCAATCTTCCTGCTGTCAGAATAAGCCTTTACCCCAGGCACAAGCAAACTCTCCCAAGACGGATTTTGGCAAATAAAAATGGGTGGTTTGGGGTTCAGATGTCAACTAGGAGTAACCCCTGCACCCCGTCCTAACCAATAGGGCTACTGCTATATTAAAAAATCGCAACGATCTGGAATCTGACCATGATGCGATACATTGCTTTTCTGCGGGCGATTAACGTGGGTGGCCGTAGCGTCAAGATGGAGCGCCTGCGCCAACTATTCGAGTCATTTGGCTTCTCCCATGTTGAGACGTTTATTGCCAGCGGAAATGTCATTTTTAAGTCGCCATCCCAGGATACCAAGACGCTTGAGAAGACGATCGCGAATCAGCTACAAGAAGCACTTCAGTTTGAGGTTGCCACGTTTATCAGGACAGCCGTAGAACTGGTAGAGATAACTGACTACAAGCCTTTTCAGGATGCAGATATGAGTTCTGCGATGGCGCTTAATATTGCATTTCTAACCCAGCCGATCGAGGCTGAAGCCCAGCAAAGACTGATGGCGTTAAGAACAGAAATTGACGATTTTCACATTCATCAACGCCAGATCTACTGGCTATGCCGCAAGAAGCAGAGTGAGTCTAGCTTTTCCAATGGGGTTCTTGAAAAAACACTCAAGCAACAGGCGACCCTTCGCAGCTTCAATACGATCAAAAAGCTTGCAGCGAAATACTCGGTTTCTGAGTCAGGATCTGGTGAGTGAGGATCCGGCATTGTGATACCAATTTAAATAGCGAACAGGGCAGATTGGGGATGGGGTACAGGGGCTCCACCCCCATCTGCAACCTTCATTTTTTAGATTTGTATTACAACTGATTTAGGACTGTTATGGGATTTCGATGCTTCCTGAGGTAAGCGCTATTCGCTAGGCGAAAGGCAGACTATAGCTAAGGGTGAACAAATACCGATTCCCCATTCCCCATTCCCGTTACAATACGTAAAGCAATCTTAGGCGAGTAAAGACAGGATGCGAGTTGCGATCGTTGGGGCGGGGTTGGCTGGCATGGCAGCGGCAGTGGAGTTAGTCGATGCCGGGCACGAAGTGGAGATTTTTGAGTCCCGTCCGTTTGTGGGTGGTAAGGTTGGTAGTTGGGTCGATGCAGACGGTAACCATGTAGAAATGGGGCTGCATGTCTTTTTTGGCTGCTACTACAACCTGTTTGATCTGATGCAGAAGGTGGGAGCCTCCGAGTCTCTGCTGTTAAAGGACCATATCCACACCTTCATTAATCGGGGCGGACAGACGGGCGCGCTGGATTTTCGCTTCATCACAGGAGCACCGTTTAATGGCTTAAAAGCCTTTTTCACCACATCCCAGCTTTCAGTGCAGGACAAGGTGCAAAACGCGATCGCCCTTGGTATCAGTCCCTTAGTTCGCGGCCTGGTCGATTTTGAGGGTGCCATGAAAACCATTCGCGAGTTAGATAACATTAGCTTTGCCGACTGGTTTCGTAATCATGGTGGCTCTAATGGCAGCCTGAAGCGGATGTGGAATCCGATCGCCTATGCCCTCGGCTTCATCGATACCGAAAATATTTCCGCCCGCTGCATGCTGACGATCTTTCAGTTTTTTGCAGCCAGAACAGAGGCTTCCGTCCTGCGAATGCTAGCAGGTTCTCCCAGTGAATATTTGCATAAGCCAATTACCCGCTACCTGGAAGCACGGGGCACCAAAATCCATACCCGTCGCCGCACCCGCCAAATTTTGTTTGCCGGGGAGGGGGAATCGACTCACGTGACCGGATTGGCGATCGCCAAAGAGGAGGGCGAAGAAACCATCACTGCTGATGCCTATGTTGCCGCCTGCGACATTCCCGGTATTCAGCGGCTTTTGCCCCAGGCATGGCGGGAATGGAAGGAGTTTGACAACATTTATAAGCTGGATGCGGTTCCCGTCGCTACCGTCCAACTTCGCTTTGATGGTTGGGTGACGGAACTGCATGATGCAGAAAAACGGAAGCAGCTAGAGCAGGCAGTGGGGCTAGATAACCTGCTGTATACCCCCGATGCAGACTTTTCTTGCTTTGCTGATCTGGCATTGACCAGTCCAAAAGACTACTATCGGGAAGGGCAGGGTTCGCTCCTGCAACTCGTGTTAACCCCCGGAGATCCCTTCATTCGGGAAAGTAATGAGGCGATCGCCCAGCACGTTCTGAAACAGGTTCATGACCTCTTTCCTTTGTCCCGTGACCTCACCATGACCTGGTATAGCGTTGTTAAACTCGCCCAATCTCTCTACCGCGAAGCCCCCGGTATGGACCCCTACCGTCCTTCGCAGAAGACTCCCATTTCCAATTTCTTCCTGGCAGGCAGCTATACCCAACAGGACTATATCGATAGCATGGAAGGAGCGACCATTTCAGGTAGGCAAGCAGCCCAGGTAATTCTAGAAAAATGGGGAGCAAAAAGTAGCCAGTAGGTACCCC
>JBAUTA010000044.1:0-11086 GCA_049581985.1 Kovacikia sp. | reverse complement strand
GGTTGTTACCAAAGTGGCGGGAGGCCATGTCAGCCCGGATTTTTTTGAACTTCCCTTTGTGCAGGTGATTTAATGGCGTTGCTGAATCCTGGGATGAATGGCAGCATACGCCCTCACCCTAGCCCTCTCCCAAAGGGCGAGGGGACATAACTTTCGGCTCCCTTCTCCCCAGGGAGAAGGGTCAGGGATGAGGGCAAATCATCCCGTCAATCAGCAACGCCAATTTTTCGCCTCTGATGATTTGATACCAATTTAAAAAGGATTTTCCACCCAAGGCTGTGCCCCTGCGTTAGGTTAGGATGACGGCAACCTAGCCCCTCCTCCTGCGGCAGCAGAACTGGGGAGAAGGGCTGCTTGCTATCTCGCGCCTACCAGTTGTTTGGAGGCCTTCTGTTGCTTCCAGACCGATCGCCCCGTGAGCAGTTCCACCACATCCATGCCGTTACCAATCACACCCGGTACACTGGGGTAACCCGCGCTGGCTCCTACAAAGAAGAGATTGGGCAGTTCGCTCGTATAGCCTAACCGATTCAATCCCACCTGTTGGGGAATTAACTTGGCACCATAAATATTACCCTGGGGTTGTCCCAAATAATATTCACTGGTGGTCGGCGTACCATAAATTTTCATCCGGGTATAGGCATCCACATCGGGAATCAAATCGCGGACACTGGTCATGATTTGTTTATAGACTTCCCGCTTCTTAGCTTTGTAGGCTTTCAAATCAGTTTTGTGGAGTTGTTCAAACGGTTCATAGGGGCAAACCGTCGCGATCTCTAGAACATGGTGCCCGATCGGAGCCATTCCTGGTTCATGGGATTTCATCGTTGGGCAGGACAGGAAGATCCACGGATGGCTGAGGTCACCCTGCAACTGTTTCTGATATTCCTGGTTAAGATTACCCGTCGGATAGTACCAGATATTCCAGTTGCCGATGCCGTATCGTTCAGGCTCAAAGCGACTATCTAATCCGAGGTAAATGTTGAAGGCACTGGCTGAGTATTCGTACCCTGTCAGCCGTTTATGTTCGCGGGGACTTAATGCCTCGGCACTATGCATTAGCTGAATAGTCAGTTTGGGATCAAGGTCGCTAATGTAGGCTTTTTTCGCGTGATAGATATCCCCCTCGGCTGTGGTGACAGATTGCACCTGGCGATCGCACACCTCAATATGTTCCACTGGCGTTGACAGGTGCACAACCCCTCCATTAGCGGTAATCGCTTCCGCAATTGTGTCAACCAAATGTTTGAAGTGATGTTTGGGATAGTAAGCACCCTCGGAATAGTCCCAGGCTAAGGAGGTGTGGGTCAGAAGGGCAATTTCATTCGGTGGTAAGGCATAATCGCCACTTTGCCCTGCCAGGAGGTTCTGAAGCTTGGGCGAAAGTCCGACATGATCATACAGATCTTGTAATGTCCAATTCCTTTTAGAGAAAAGGTTCCAATATTTGGGTAGCTTCAACCAATCAGACCATTTCTGGTCATACCAGTGGACTTCTTGCACCAGCTGATGGATCTCTTCGTGGAGTTGGCGGATCTCATCGCAGTAGCGATTGATGGCAACCTGCTCCTCTGGAAATGTTGCCAGTAAGCGACTCCGCAGCGTTTCCCAACCCAGGGGAATTTTAAAGTCAACCTCAGGCGTAATCACGCGATCGATGCAATCCGCATCCAGCGAGTTGAACGGAACAGTGCGTTCGAGATAGTTGAGCAATTGATCAATCGTTTGACCTGGACCACATTGGGAAATGTAATGTACATCGGCACAAAAGCGATACTCACCATAATCAAAGGTATGGCAGCAGCCACCGGGCAAATAGTGTTTTTCTAAAACGACAACTTCATGTCCCTGGCGGGCGAGGCAGGCAGCGGCAGAAAGCCCACCCAGCCCAGCCCCTAAAATGACATAATCAAAACTTTTCATCTCCATCTCCTATCGCGATTGCGCTTCTCCAGACAGTTGCAGAAATGGTGGGCACAGATCGGTTAAAGCTTGTACCCAATTTGTCGCAACAATGTCTGACGGGACTTCAAATCATTTGCACCCTCCACACCCTTTGGCGGAAAACCATCAATCACCCCCAAGATCCCGCGTCCTTGATCGGTTTCCGCCACAATGACTTCGACGGGGTTAGCGGTTGCACAATAGATCGTGCAAACTTCCGGACATTGCTTAATAGCATTGAGGAAATTGATTGGATATGCCTCCTTCAATAGAAGGATGAAGCTGTGTCCAGCAGCGATCGCGACCGCATTCTGAGTCGCAACCTCCTGTAAGGTTGGCTCATTGCCAGCTACTCGAATCAGGCAGGGTCCCGATGCTTCACAAAACGCAATCCCAAACTTGACCTGAGCCGAGATGCCGACCATGATTTCATACAGATCCTCAACGGTTTTGATGAAATGGGTTTGACCTAAAATGAGGTTGCATCCTTCTGGCAGCGTGATTGCAACTGACTTGAGTTCCATGGTTTTCTCCTCATCGTGCAGAACTCAATCCATGGCAGGGCTTCTGACTCTATTGTTATCTCTTTTGATACAACCCTTTGCGCTCTCTACACATTTCCTAACGCGATCGCGAATTAGCTGGTAATCCCAAATTAAAGAGAAAACACGACAGATGGCAACGGAATCCAGGGGCTTCGACACGAGTCCTCGCCGACCAGATATAGCCGTAGCCCTATGGGTTAGGACAGGGTGCAAGGGTTTCACCTCTGGCTGGGGGCAACGGTTCAAACGGCTTGTCAAGTCTGAGTCTGATTAGCTGCAAACTCAGGACTTATCACTAGAGCCTCTTCCATAGCATTTCGCAACTTTTTAGTTGAGCCGACATGATAGTAATGACTGTAGGTAACCCAGGGATATTGGGAGAAATGCTTACTTAAATGCTCATTTTCACGATACTTATTCTTCTTCCACATAGAGTAGGCGAAGCCGCAAGAAAGTTCTTTAATCGCTTCTGCTAATTCATCTGCATCGGAATCCCTCCAGTTGTTGAAGTAATCCGTATGCCTTCCAATGTAGGGGGGATCTAGATAGACGAAATCACCAGGCGTTACTCCCGCAAGTGTTTCTCGCCAGTCTTGAACCATAAAAGTCCAGTCCTTACCCTGCAATATGTTTGAAACCCAGGCTACCTGGTTACAGATTTTAGTAATGTAAGCCAGACGAAATCTCCCAACTTTTTTACAGAAAGGAACGTTATATCTGCCTTTTGAATTAAATCTAATAACACCGTTGAATGAGGCCCGATTTAAAAAAACAAAATCGAAGGGATTGCCCGCATCATTAAACCGCTCCCGGACTTCATAGTAATAGGCTTCGCCCTGGGCTTCCAGCCTTTCTCCCTCTGCTTCTAAATACTTCCTGAGGGAAACAGAGGACATTTCGCCCGTTTGAATAGCCTGACAGACCTCAATCACATGCCTGTTGGTATCTGATACCAGGGCCTTGTCTGGTTGAATATTAAATAGGACAGCACCCGAACCAAGGAATGGCTCAACCCACCGACCATTACCATCCCATTTGACATTGGCAAGGATCAATGGCACCAGTTTTGTCTTTATCCCCTGGGACTTAATGGGGGGAGCTTTTGGCTTTTGGTTGTGTCTAGGAAGAGGAAGCATGCAGGCGATACTATCCCAAAGCAGGGAAACAAACAAGAGATTAACCGATCGGCACAATTAGGAGAAGTCCTGGTAGTCTATTAATCCGGTAACAAAGGCACTGACCTTGGTGGGTGGGTTTCGACTCTGCTTAACCTACGACTGGCTGGTTGCTGAGCGGAGTGGAAGCACAAACAATCAGCCAGGTTATTTCATCCCATCGTGACAATTTGTAATTTCTAAGCTCACAAGTTCTTCATTTTTTTTGCCTAAGGTCAAAGCATGGTATTCGGAGGGGCAACTATGGAAGCTCAAGACTTTGCTCAATTTATGCAATTTTTGCAAAATGAGTTGGATATTTCTGATGCGAATCTTCAGCTTGCTTTGCGGTATTCTGAGCAGTCTCCCAATCTGTTACCGATCATTCTTTGGCAGTACGGGCTAGTTACCTTAACCGAAGTTAATCACATGTTTGATTGGTTAGAGCACCGTGTTTCAGGTTGAACGATGACGACATCACAAAAGCGATTGGGCATTTTAACCAGCGGGGGTGACTGTCCGGGATTGAATGCTGTGATCCGGGCGGTAGTCAGCCATGCCACTCTTACCTACGCCTGGCAGGTGTTTGGTATTCCCTATGCCACTCAGGGGTTATTGGAACGTCAGATGATGCCCCTGCATGTGCATAGTTTTGATCTGCGCGGCATTGATCCGCTACTCAGTATGGGCGGAACCATCCTGGGCACAATTAACAAAGGAAATACCCTGGCTCGCATTGATGAGGTGGTTGCCAGTTATCGGGCATTGGGATTAGATGCCCTGATTGGGATTGGTGGTGATGGGAGTATTGCCATTTTGAGTCAACTGGCATTACGTGGCAACTGGCAATTTATTGCGATTCCTAAAACCATTGATAATGATGTAGCTCTGACTGAGCGGGCGATCGGTTTCGATACGGCGGTGAGTACCATTACCAATGCGCTCAACTGTCTGACGTTCACAGCGGCGAGTCACGATCGCGTCATGGTGGTCGAAGTGATGGGACGGGAAGCGGGACATCTGGCACTGCATTCAGGGATTGCGGGTGGAGCCGATGTAATTTTACTTCCCGAAATCTCCTATTCCATTCAGGAAGTGTGTCGGCATTTAGCCGAACTCCGCGATCGCTGGCAACGAAGATTTGCGATCGTCGTCGTGGCCGAGGGAATTCATCCAGCCCGTGATATGAAATCCCTACCCGATCAAAAACCATCCTGTAATAGAGGGCAGTATATTGCGGATTGCATTGCCCAGTGTAGTGCCTATCCGGTGGATACACGAGTTTCGGTTCTAGGGCATATTCAGCGTGGGGGGATTCCCTCAGCCCTCGATCGCCTGACTGCCGCTGCCTTTGGCAAAACAGCAGTGGACCTGATTGCAAAAGGTCAATCTAATCAAATGGTGGCCTGGCAGAATGGCAAGGTGGTTTCGGTTCCCATAGAGCAGGTTTGCAAACTCAGTCCCCAGGGGGTTGACCCACACAGCGATTTAGTGGAAACAGCCCGTGCATTAGGCATCTATGTGGGTGAGTAGCCTGCCTTTAGTTAAAATAACTTAACATCTGTTTATATTTCCTTACTGATTTGACTGGATCTTCACAAGTTCCTCACTTTTGTATCCTATGCTTTGAGTGGATCTAGGGATAACACCTGACCCACTTTTTTACTAAACCATTGATTAAAAACGGATGTAAAAATAATTATGGAAACCTGCCCTTGTTGCGGATATCCGCTGGTGGAATGTTTTCGTCGTCATCAAATGGTGTCGTTCTGCCGTCATTGCTGGCAGGAAATGCCAGGTAGTTCAAAACCCCATCTCCATACCTTGTTTAATCGGCGATCGCTGGAGCAGGTGCTGCACCAAGCTGCCGCTCAACCACGCGCACTGGTTCCTTAAGGAGATCGGCTTGATTATTTGTAAGCAGAGGGTGGGGTCTGCCCCCCCAGGCAAAGGCTTTCATCGGTTGGTTAAGCGCTCACGGCGCAAGCCCCTTTACCCCTGCTGTCATCTTTGTCCTTTTTGTCCTATTATCTTTGCGAATCACCTGCTTGCGAAATTCATCCGCAACCAGCACCAGGGGTGGACAGATCAACAAAGCCAGCCATTGCACTGGAGCCAGGGATGCGGTCGCAAAGATGGTTTGCAAGGGCGAGAGATAGATAATCAATAGAATCAATATCCACTCAACCGCAATGCCTATCCAGATCAGACGATTGCTGAAGAAACCCAGTCTGAGGATAGAAAGGCGCTCCGATCGACAGGTAAACACGTTGCCATCCTGACAGGCGACGATCGCCGCTAACGTTACAGTGGTTGCCTGGTGGTAAATTGCCAGGGTTGTTGCGGAGGCAGAATGGGAGAGGATTGTCGGACTGATTGCCTGTAGAGCCGTAATGCTATAACCATTTGCCCACCACACCAGGAAAAAACCAGTCATGCCAACCAGTCCTTCAATCAGGCCCAGGAAGCAGTAGGCCCGCAGCATCAAGGACCGATCCAGGAGGGGTTTTGTCTTGTTGCGGGGTGGTTGTTGCATCGTTCCCGCTTCTGGTTGTTCTGCGCCTAATGCCAGTGCCGGAACCATATCCGTCCCTAAATCAATGGCCAGAATTTGCAGAATGACCAGTGCTGGTGGAATTTTTAGAAATACCATCGCCAGAAAGGGCAGGAACTCTGCCATGTTGGACGAAAGAATGTAGGTCATGAACTTGCGAATGTTTTGATACACGGCCCGTCCCTGCTCTATCGCGCCCACGATCGTGGCGAAGTTGTCATCAACCAGCACAATATCAGCGGCTTCCCGTGCTACATCTGTTCCACTGATGCCCATTGCGATGCCAATATTTGCAGCTCTCAGGGCGGGGGCATCATTCACGCCATCGCCCGTCACCGCCACAATATGTCCCAGGTCTTTGTAGGCCTGTACCAGTCTTAACTTTTGCTCTGGCAACACGCGGGCAAACACCAGACCAGACTGCCAGCGATGCAAAATCTGACGCAGTTGAGCATTGGAAAGATGTCCCAGTTGTTCGCCAGTAATGACTCTGGCTTTGTCAGTGACTAACCCGATCCGGTATGCGATCGCCTCCGCCGTTAAGCCATAATCCCCGGTAATCATCGTGACCTGAATTCCGGCTTGATGACATTGGGCGATCGCCTCCGCCACTTCAGGCCGGGGTGGATCCATCATGGCGGTCAAACCAATGAACGTTAAGTTTTGCTCTAGAGCATCAGCAGGCTGCTCCAACAATTCATTGCCTCCCTGCCGCATGGCAACACCCAGCACCCGATAGCCCCGACTCGCCAGTTGATCGTTTGCGGCGATAATCTCTGCCCGTTTTGCATCCGTGAGTTCTGAGACAAGTTCCGCTTGCAGGAGCGATCGACTATGCTGCACAACATCGAGCGGTGCGCCTTTAGTAAAGACCAGATGGGAAGAGTTGGAAATGAACGGTGCTCTCTGGTCATTGGCACCGGACAAATGGCTCAGGACCGATGACGAGTCCAACACAACCGTCATCCTGCGTCGATGGGAATCAAACGGCACTTCCCGCAGTCGAGGAGATTGGTGCTGCAACGCTTCAAGATTTAACCCAGCTTTGAGGCTAGCAACCAGTAAGGCAGCCTCGGTGGGATCCCCGATCGCCTGCCACTGCGCCGAACTGACTGGATGATTCAAGCGGGCATTGCAACAAAGGGCTGCACCGGCCAATAAAATCCGCACCTGCGGGGCCTGTTCTTCGTCTGGAAGCCGCACTTCTCCCGTAGGATCGTACCCTTCGCCCGTAACTTCAATTTCCGTCGCAGGAATCCAGAGCTTGCGAACCGTCATCTCATTTTTGGTTAGCGTGCCCGTTTTATCGGTGCAGATGACGGTGATGGCACTCAAAGTTTCAACCGCAGAAAGGCGGCGCACCAGGGCATTGCGCTTTGCCATCCGCTGCACCCCGATCGCCAGGGCCAGGCTCACCGTTGGCAGCAACCCTTCGGGAACAAAGGCAACAATAATGCCGATCGCAAAGACAAAACTTTCCTTCACCCCCATACCGACGAGCAAATTGGTGAGCAGGAAGACCAGTGTGCCCATGCCAAGCGCAATCAGGGTGATGATATGGACGATGCGGGTAATTTCTACTTCCAGTGTGCTTGCTTCTCGTTTAACCGTTGTAGTTAAATGCGCCACCTGCCCAAATTCTGTCTGGCTGCCCGTCGCATAGACAACGGCGGTTCCGCGTCCGGTCGCGACCGTTGAGCCTGCAAACACCAGATTTGCCGCTTCCGATGCCCGCACTTTACTATTGCCATTGACAACGGCTTCCGGCGATCTCGCTACTGGAATCGACTCCCCGGTAAGAACGGAGACATCCACATAAAAAGACTGGCTTGAAACCAGTCTGGCATCGGCAGAAATGCGATCGCCCTCTTCGAGTTGAATTACATCCCCCGGCACTAGCTCGCGCGCCAGAATTGTCCGCAGGCCATCCCCTCGATACACCTTCACCTGGACAGGCAGCACCCGTTTTAAGGCCGCTAGCGCCTGCTCTGCCTGGTATTCCTGCCAGAAGCTAAATGCCGCATTAATCCAGATTACCGCCCAGATGGCCCAACCCAATTCGGGCGTTCCAGAGATGAATGCCAGAATGCCTGCTACCCACAGCAGCAGTGCCATGAAATGGGTTAACTGATCGGTAAAGCGAAGCAGGAGCGATCGTCGTTTCGGCTCTGGCAACTCGTTGTAGCCATAGTGCTTGAGCCTGGATTCAGCCTCAGCCTCAGTCAGTCCCTGAGGCGAGGTGCCCAATGTCTGGTAAATCTCCTGCGGGGTCAGCGTCCAAATTGGATGATGGGCTGTCATGGGCAATATAGGGATTTTTGAGTATGGCGATCGTCCGCTTGATCAGGACAGAGGATTCAAGGGGGAGGGGAGGCAACGCCCCCAGCCAGCTTTCGACCTGAGCGCTCAAGCCGAAGGGGGTTTCACCCCTGCACCCGGTCTTAACCAATCGGGCTAAGGCTATCACTGGATGCAATTAAACTCAAGATGGCTTTGGGTATAGGGGCGGTTTCACCCCCTCCACTCCCAATATCATCTTTAGTTTAATTCCACCCAGCTACGGATCAACTTCGTTTAGCCAAACCAGTGGGAAGCTGTTAAGTACCCCTCTTCTTCAGGGATTTGGTGTTCCGCTGAGGCTTGATGCCGTTGTAAAATATCATGAATTCCCTGGTGAATGAAGGCTTCTGACTGTATCCAGGTTTCTGCTGGGTTGACTTCCTCAAGATCACCCTCTATGTGCTCTGCTTCATCAATCGTCCCATACACGTTATGAATATGGGTCAAAACAAAAGCAATTAATTCTTGACGCACATCAGGATTAGCAAATAATTGCTGATGGGGATGATGGGGATAGGTTTCCAAAATCTGCTCAACCTCTGCGACAACAGTTGGAACCGTTAGATTCAGGATTGCTTTCGACATGGTTGCCTCCTTCTTTAACTCTTCTTCTTTAGCTCTGCTTCAGAACTCACACCATTTAGGATTGAAGATTGGCGATTTAATACCAATTTGGATTGAAAACAGTGCAAATCCAACCCTCCCCCAACCTCCCCTTGGCAAGGGGAGGTGCCGTAGGCGGTGGGATCCTGGGCAAGGTTCATGGTTTAAATCGGTATAAGCTTGTGAAAGCCTTTACAAATAAGCCTTTCAGGAAATCATCTGGATCACACACCTCATCGTCCTGTCCTTCCTAGCGTTACCACTGGAGGAATGGAAGCCTCTTAGTAAACAATTCTCAAAATGTCTTCTTTTCTGCGGGATCTCCCTCGTAGGGCTGAACTCCGGTGGTTGGATATTTGTCATCGGTCGGACTAAAAATTCTGGTGACCGCACCTGAGACATAGCGCATCACTCGCTGAAGGGTGGTTTCAACTGTGCGCATGGCTTGCTGTAGGTTTCTGTTAATAGACATTTTGATTCTCCGTTTAAAGACTTTGGCATTTAGATTGTTTGGTAATCTAATCAGGCTGGGGGTTTGGGCTACTTTTGAAAGTCATGATGATGAGGATTTTTAATCTTCACCTCTTTTGCCCAACAGCGTTCTAAAAGCTGAACTGGATCATAAGTTCGGCAATGCTCCAAATGTTGAATGTTGTACTGCTTCCAGAAGCGAATCGGGTTTAAGATCGGCTTCTTTGGGGTACATAGGGGCTGCGTCAAAAACTGCCACAGCGGAAACAGTAGGTTAGATGGATGATAAGTAGGTTTCATTATTTGCTGATCTCATCTACCGCGCGTTGATGGGTCGTTTCTTGCAGGTGGTCATCGTGCAACCGTTGTTCTGCCGCCAATTCTCTGGCCTCTTCTTGGATTCCATTTTTGGTTGGAGCGCTGATGGTTTCGGCAGCACGAGTATGCACCTTTTCCTCTAGCTGTTCGTCGTGCTGACGTAGTTCAGTAGCAGCTTCACGTGCTTTTTCCGACATCTTCAGATCTACTTTGGTGACCTTTTGAGATGACGACTCGGCTTTAGGAAGAGTAAGCGTCAATACTCCATCCTTAAATTCATGCCGCACTTGCTCATGTTTGACCGAGACTGGCAGGGGCACTATCCGTTGGAACTGACCATATTGCAGCTCAGAGCGGAAGTAACCTTTTTCTTCTGTGCGCTTTTCTTCCCGATGTTCTCCAGCGATCGAAATAGTGTTTTCGCTGATTTGCACATCTAACTCTTTCGCTTCGATACCAGGAACTACAGCTTTCAAAATTAGCTCCGTATCGGTTTCCTTAAGTTCGATCGCTGGTGCCCACACAGTGTTTTCAAGTTTGGGGAATTGACCGAACTCACGCTCTCCATGCATTAGCTCATCAAACAAATGATTCATTTGATGCCGCAGGGTGTCTAATTCTTTCAGTGGTTTCCAACGAATAAGCGACATATCATTTCCTCCCTAAACGCTTACAAAAGGACAAGTTTAGGTGGGCAGTTTATCTGCCTACGCTCTTATCTTAGAAAGAAAATGTGGGGAACTTGTGAGGATATCCGGTTGAAGCAAATCAGGATATCAGCGTAATACACCAGCATGAGGTGAGAAATGGGACCGATCAGCTGTAGGAGTTTAGTATAGGGACAAAAGCCATGGCTATGGCTGAGAGGATAACTACCGCATGTCAGGCCCTAACGATTGAAGTTGTCGATGTAATTTAATTCACAATCCTGATTTTTTCCAGGCTCTTAACATAAGGTCATAATGATCTAAAAAATAGTTAAATCGTTGTGTGGTCATGAAGCTAAATTATACAATTTTTGTTAGAGTCTTCTTTTGAAGAGTTTACCAATCTAGCAGGCTGTATTGATGGAAAACTTTGCATCATTCCTCCATCATGGTTAGCTATAGCGATCCTATTTGGATTGTGAGAAAGGATTCCACTGGAATCCTTTCTCA
>JBAUTA010000043.1:0-3316 GCA_049581985.1 Kovacikia sp. | reverse complement strand
AAGTGACAGCGCTGGGATACTGGAGTAGGGGAGATGTTGTCGGCCACCCTCTGAACACGCTTGAGACTTTAGAAATCGAGTGCATTACGGACGTGCAGGCAGTTCCGCTCCACACTGATGAATGGTCGTCTCATCTGCCATCCATTTTGCGACATAGTGAACAGACAACCCGGTTGATGAGTTATGTAATGAATGAAAATATTGCTCAACGGTTGATTAATATTCTAGGATGGCTGGGCAGTCGATTTGGGGTACAGCTCAATAATGGGTTGTTAATTGATCTTCCCATGACCCATTTCGCGCTCAGTGAATTGATTGGGTCTACTCGTGTGACCGTGACGCGGCTATTGGGGGGAATGGTGAAGGAGGGGGTGCTTCTCCAGTACAAACGCAGCCGCCTACTGTTGTTGAAAAATTTGAATGGGATTGATGTTAAGGCGATTACCTGCCAACTTAACCCTTACAGAAGCGATTCGGACAAAGCATAACGGCACCAAGCGATCGCCTTAATTCAAGCCGTCACTCTGGCTCAGTAAAGCATCAGACAATAACACCCAGTCTTTAGGCGGTAAGAGATAATAAGCACCCTCCATCGATATCCAGCCGTGTTTGAGCAGAAACCGAACATCAGCCAATACAACTGAAGTAGAGATATGTTCAGGATGATTCAGGCCACAAAGGGAGAAATGTTGAGGCGATTCTGTTTTCATGACTCAGAGTATCGGAAAACTCTATTTTTCTTTAGGTTTTACCAATTTTCAGTGATATCTATCACCTTTATTACTCATTCACCCACTATCTAGGCGATCGCACACTGCCGCTCAACCCGCTCCCGCCGCACTGGAGCCTGAATGATCGCATCCACGATTTTCCGCACTTCAGCAGTGGCTTCAGCATAATGCTCAAGCGATTCGAAGGCACAGCGTAGCGAAGGTGTCTTGGTGCCGTGGGTAAACCCCATCGCCTTAGAGTAAAGCTATCCTAGAGCGATACAGCCTATGCGACCCATGAATCAAATCTCACGTCGGCTTCGTAACCTTGGTTTCTTTACTCCACTGCTAAATTCAAAAAGGCGATCGCCTACCCTGCACTCTGGCAAAAGTTGGGAGACATGGGGTTGAGGTCTTAGCGATCGGTGGCGGTGAGTTTGTTTATTCCAGAGCTTACCCTTCAGCCAACGCCGCTAACGCTGGCATTTGAAGCATTTCCGTTAGCTGCTCAATCCCCTTCTTGATCCGTCGGGTGACTGTCACAGGGCTGACGCCAAAGCGAGCCGCAACTTCTTGACGAGACTGGTGATGCAAAAACACCGATTCAATCATTTTGCGGGTCTTCTCTTCAAGCTGATTGATGGCGTGCTGTAACTCCAGTCGTTCTTCTTGGCAGGCTTGATGCGTAGTATTGCAAGTATCCATCAAGGTGTCGCCCAAGGTCGTTGCGGTTTCAGATTGTTGACTCGACTGAATCCGAGCATCTAAGCTCATGGGTGCTCGATTAATGGTTGCCAATTTTACCGAGCGCCATTCTGTAACATCAATGTTCAGTGCTGCTGCGATTTCATGCTCATTCGGTTGACGACCTAGTTTTTCAATTAAAGTCTGAGAAACTTTTGCGCCTTCACTGCTCAATTGCTGCCAACGGCGAGGGATACGGACTGTGCTGGCACGATCACGCATGAAGTGAAGCATTTCGCCCTTAATGTAGGGAATCGCAAAGGAGCTAAAGGCATATCCATGAGTGGGGTCAAAGCGTTCGACGGCTGTAATCAATCCGATATAGCCAATTTGTTCTAAATCCTCAAACGGAGTAGAACTTTTATGAGTGAGCTGATGGGCAACTTTGCGGACTAAGCCGACATTCAGTTTGACGACGTGGTTACGAAGATGCACAGATGGATTCTGGCGATAAGCCATCAGCAATTCTAACGTTTCGGATTGAGCTGAGATTTTGTAAGCCATTGTGCCATCCCCCGTTTAACTGATAAGCTATGCTCCCTATTATTAGGAACCTGCATACTCAGTACATCGCTGAATACACGCGACTTAGAGCGCAATAGGATGTAGCCGTCTCAGTACAATTACGTAAGTAATTTCCGCAGTTGTTCTCCGAAAGGATGTTCTTTCAAGGTTCTGCATTTTGAGCAAGCTAATTCTGGGCTTTGGCGCAACTGGGGGATCAATTCTCGCCAGCTACATTGCGGCGCTCTGGGGTGGTGGGATGTTAGCATCCGTCCTGTTCGGCGTCATCGGGGGCATCGCGGGCGTCGTGCTGACGTATCGCTTGGGAAAAGCCATGGATTTGTTCTAGAGAGGGCGATCGCCTTTGTTACGGCGCGGCACTCTCCCTGCATTCTGACTCGAAAAAGGGAAGCAAAGCTCAAGACTGTTCAGCACCTGGATGCCGATTTCCAGCTCTCAATGACTTCCTACTTTGCTTTAACTGCTTAAATTTACGTTTAATCTGCTTGTATGCCTCATCGCTAGAGAGTTTACCGCCCGTTTCCAAAGCGCATAAGATGGAAATTTGGTTTGAAAACTCTTGTAGGTTTGCATTTAAGATAAGATTTGTCGGCGTGAAATCCCCGTAGTATCGACTCCGTGGATTCAGAAATTCATCTTTGCTAAACGCTCTATTCTCAGACATCTCAAAGCCCCCTATTCAAAAAGTAAGAAAATCTATCTCAAAAGATAAAACTCTTGTAGACAAAGATATTTAGCAGTTTTTCGTCTTTATGTCCCAACAGGGTTACAAGAAACTTGCTCCTGCCAGTCAAAGATCTTTTCTAGCTGCTGGATGGAAATCAACCCATACTGCCAAAGCAATATAGGCATTTGTGTTATCGTCATCTCTTGATGGCGAAGGGCTAAGCCAATTTCTTCAGTCGATATCGACAGTTCCTGTTGAAGGAATTCTATAAATTGTTTGTCGAGCGCTGATTTCATCGCTATGCCTGGGCCATTCAGATTTATTGATTGAATGATATCGAGATTTCAAGTGAGTCGAAGTGAGGGGGGTTACTCTATAGCAGCGATCGCGAACACTTCATCAGTATGTACGAAAAACTTTGAGCAGCATATTCGTAATTTCACTGAACTTTAGGCAATCATAAAATTCATCTATTAGAAAGAATGATGACATGCATTAAAATTCATCCCACCCACTACCCCAAAACCACAGCAAACCTGTCTCTAAGCTACTCCTCCCGCTCGTTTCGCCATCCAAAATAGTTTTGGGTTATTGTCGCGATTGTCTCATTAGTCATCATCAGAGAAATCATCATCATCGCCGTAGTCATCAGTGCCAATGAGTGCGGCTG
>JBAUTA010000042.1:0-1982 GCA_049581985.1 Kovacikia sp. | reverse complement strand
ACCCGTTACCGGATCAAAGCGGTATACATAACTGCCGGGCTGTTCCTGCTCTCCGCCGTATCCCTGATTGGGTTCCGTAAGGCCATAGGGCGGGTCAGTAAACCAGATTGTTCCATCACTTTTCACGACCAAATCGTTGGGGCTATTCAGGCGTTTGCCCCGGTAGCGATCGCACAACACCCGCCACTCCCCATCCTGCTCGCGCCGAATAATGGCGCGCAAACCCGACGAACAGGAAACCAGGCGTCCTTCCAGATCGCGATAATTACCATTCTGATAATCCGATGGATCGCGCAAAACACTCACCCCATCCTGCCCACTCCAACGTAGTAATCGATTGCCATGGGCATCACTCCAAATAATGCTGTCATCTTCCTGAATGTAAACGGGACCTTCACTATGAACCGCACCCTCGGCGAGTTTTCGCAGGGCAGCCTCTGGACGAATCAGCCGCCGCAGGCGATCGTCATAAATTTCAATCCCATTGGGGAATATCTCAATTGCTTCAACCATCGTCTCCTCCTTATGGGTTGTCAGCAGATAGGCATCAGGTAGGGTTAAGTAGCTGGGCACAATTAAATAAAAGATGAGTTTGGGGGTGGAGGGGGTGGAACCCCCTGCCTGAGGGCGCAGCCCCCACTCCCCCTGCTTACAATTAATTAGAGCTACCTACTTATAGAAAATGCATTGGCAGGGGGGAATCCCCCGGCAGAGGATTGGGTTTAGAACGAGATGGGTGTGCACCGTAGCCTTTTATGGGAAGGGGTTGGGAGATGAGGGCTAATTGGTTATGCAGTGTATTTTATGACCGAGTCAATCGTTGATCAGGCGTTTTTGGAGGGCAACGATCGCCGCCTGGGTGCGATCGCGAACCTCCAGTTTTTGCAAAATCGCATGGACATGGACCCGCACGGTTCCTGGCGTGATGTAAAGCGTTTCTGCGATCTCCTGGTTGGATTTGCCTGCTGCAATCAGGGCTAAAATTTCCTGCTCACGGGGCGTTAGGGGATTGTCTGGGAGGGCAGGCATCGAAGCGGAGGGAGGAGGCAGGGGGGGAGACGGATTCCCCACTGCGGAGGACTGAAAGGCAGACTGAATTTCGGCGGTTGCGGTGGAATCCCACCAGGAGGCCCCGGCAGCGACGGAACGAATCGCCAGAATTAATCCCTCTGCCGCAATTCCCTTTAGGCAATAGCCCTGTGCCCCCGCAGCAATGAGCCGGGAAATCAGGTTTTTTTCAGAGCGAGAGGTCAAAACCAGAACCGGGAGCATCGGCTGTTGCTGTTTGATCTGGCGGCATGCCTCGATTCCGCCAATTCCGGGTAGTCCAATATCCAGCAATACCAAATCAAGCAAGTGTTGTTTCGCCAATTCCACAGCCGTTTCCCCGTCTTCTGCTTCCGCAACAACCTCCAATTCAGATTCCTGTTGCAACCGCATGCGCAACCCCAACTGGAACAATTCATCGTCTTCAGCCAGCAAAATTTTTATAGGAGAGGATTTCATAGGAAGGGTTCAATCATCGCTCCATCGGCTTGTTAGACTGGGCTTTAAGTAAGTAAGCGTCCTGAATTCTAAGCGGGGATAGTTGGGGGCGTTGCTCCCAGACAAGGGGTTTCACTCCCTCCACTCCCAACAGCATTGAGATGGGATACCAATAGCATTGAGATGGGATACCAATCCTTCGATCCTGACGATACCACCTTCGATCGTATCTATCCGCAAACTGTATCCGTGGAGGAGTGCCATCTATGCCAGGCAATGGTTCGGTCTCCGATTCAGCAATGTCAATTTCGCTAGATTGCCCAGTCCCGATGATGGTTGCCGACTACTAGGTACTACTTCTGATGGATTTTCGGTTGGAGCCGTCAAAGCCTGTAAGGGCATAGCATGGGGACAAGAATTTTTGGGTTATGCCAGGATTTTTCTGCCCAATGCTGCGCCCCTACTTTGGGGCAGAACCAACAGAGTTAGAACTAACA
>JBAUTA010000041.1:0-2532 GCA_049581985.1 Kovacikia sp. | reverse complement strand
GACTGGCTCTTCAAATTTGATTTTTTGAAGTATATCAAACCCCTAAAACGCTTATCTTCAAGTTTAGCCTCCAACCAGAAAGACGAGGGTTTATTCGATCGCTCCTTTGAAAATTTCTTTGTTAATTTAGCATTACTTATCTTTAGTATTCTTTCTTTGCCATTGATTCGAGCTTCCACAGGCACCCTAGGATCCTGGGGCCTATGGATGGTTCTGCTCCTTTTAATTGCTTTGAATGGGGTTCTGCTTACCTGGCAGAAGACGTCGTGGAGATTCTTATTTCTTTTCGGTGTCACTTTTTTTCTAGCAGCAGTACTCGGAGCCAACCTACCTGCCACCTGGCTCCCCGATTTCTTGGGTCCCATTAGTGTCATTGCAATTTCCCTATCGATTTTTGTCGTTATTCTTGCAACAATTTACAATTGGGGGTTAAGTCAAAATCCCCAATTCCCAATCATCACAATTTTGGTTGGATTAGCAATACTCTCCAGCTTTTTTAATTTCAATGATAATCACCGTTTTCGACAATTCAGAAACCCCGAAAAACCAGATCTTCCATCTTTAGAGTCTAGTTTTGAGCAATGGTTGGCGAATCGCCCCGATCGCGCTCAATTCTCCAATAAACCTTATCCGGTCTACATTGCTACGGCTCAAGGGGGGGGGATCTATGCGGCCTACCATGCCGCCACAGCCTTCACAAAGCTAACGGAATATTTTCCAAGTTTTCCTCAACATGTATTTGCAATCAGTGGGGTTTCTGGCGGTAGTCTGGGGGCTTCTGCCTTTTCAAGCCTGGTAAAAGCGGGTGGAATTAGGGGTCAATCCCTGAGCCAAACAGCCAGCCAACTGTTCAGCTATGACCTACTTTCCCCGCTCCTGACCATGGGCCTATTCCCTGACCTGATTCAGCGGTTTATCTTTTTCCCCATATACGATTGGGATCGGGCCACAGGGCTGGAAGTGGCATTTGAAAACGATTGGGACAAACTGTCTTTTCCCAATCAGGAGAATCCTCTGCGCCAGTCCTTTTACCAGCACTGGCAACCCCAGGGCAATGTCCCCGCCCTCGTCCTCAACACAACCATTGTCGAAACGGGCGATCGCCTGGCGATTAGTCCCTTTAAGATTATCTTACCCAACAGGGAAAATATTGCCCTGGATGAACCTGGGCTAGATTTAAAGCTAAGCACAGCGGCTGGACTCAGTGCTCGGTTTCCCTATTTCACGCCCGTAGGTTGGTACCAACGTAGCCGTGACCATAGCAAGTTGCGTTTGGCTGATGGCGGCTATTTTGATAATTCTGGAATTCCTACCGCTTTGGATATCGGGCGAAATTTGCAAAAGCTTAAGGGTTACGGAGAAACCTTTGAAATTATTTATCTATCCTTAATTGATCAGCACTTTAACGGCTCTGCAACGCCGATCGAGAATGCAGGACTGAATGAGCTTTTATCCCCCATTAATGCTTTGTTCAGTGCGCGTGAGTCCCGTAGCCGCAGTGCTGTTGAGTTGTCTACCTTTACGGTCAATGATGGGATTGATGATCCGCTCAAATATAAATTCAGAACCTTGTTTCTGAAAAAATTAGATAACGGCGTTAATTTGCCGCTAGGCTGGTTTCTCTCCGATGTCTCGCGGAAGTTTATCGATTCGCAGACGCCTAACCCCAAGGATAAGCCCTGCGATGGCGCAAAATTCAGACAAAGTTATGAAAATGGTCAAGTGGGGATAGATGACAATCACAACCGTTGTGTCATCACATCGATTGGCAACGATTTGAGTTAATAGCAGGAAATAACGATTAACCTGATAACAAAAGATCTGGCATTTTGGAGTGGATAAACCCTGGATCCTTTTTGCAAAAACCGATACCGTTAAGTGGTTGAGCGTAACTAGACTAAAGATGCCAGGGGAGTGGAGGGGGTGAAACCCTCTGCCTGGGGTTGCACTCCAAATCCCTCTTTAGAGGATGTTTTAAAAGTCCCTTATGGTGTACCAAAACTACCCAGATCCCCCTACATCCCCTTAAAAAGGGGGACTTTCAAGCCTGTTCTCGCCTTTTCAAGGAGGGCTAGGGGGGATCTTGAAGTGTCTACCATCACAGCCTATACCTTTTCAAACACCCTCTTACAGTTCACTAGGCCGACCTACATATAGCAAAAATAGACAAGAGGTACATTATGAAACCTAACCCCATTATTTGGTGCGAGATTTACGTGCAGGATATGGATCGGGCGAAACAGTTTTATGAGTCAGTGTTCCAGGTGAAGTTAGAGAAGCTCGAAAGTCCTGGAATGGAAATGTGGGCGTTCCCGATGACGATGGAGGGGGTGGGTGCTTCTGGCGCGTTAGTTAAAATGGACGGAGTCAAGCCCGGTGGAAGTGGCACGATCGCTTACTTTCATTGCGATGAGGTCGCTGTAGAATCGGAGCGAGTCGTCCAGGCGGGCGGACAAATTCACACACCCAAAATGTCAATCGGTCAATTTGGGTTTATGGCGTTGGCGATCGATACGGAAGGAAATATGATCG
>JBAUTA010000040.1:0-10223 GCA_049581985.1 Kovacikia sp. | reverse complement strand
GTTGTGGTCAGCTCCTGCCTGGTTAGCGTGGAGCAGATTAATTCCAAGGGCAGCATCGAAGGTTTGGTGCATGGGTGAATTATGGGGTGGGGAAATGGGGAGTGTGAGGAGTGTGAGTGTGAGGAGTGTGAGTGTGAGGAGGGGATAGGGAGTGGTCAAGGCTAAGAATTCAAAATTCAAAATTCAAAATTCTCAACACTTACTCCCTACTCCCGCACGCGCATATTCGATCCGATCGATCTTTAATTCTCGTCCAGAGCGGATATCCTCCATGGGCGATTGACACTTTGGACAGGCATATTGAATGCCAATTTCGGGTTGATACTCCTGCTGGCACGGATGGCAGAAGGCAATCAGCGGTGTTTCCTGAATTTCCAGCTTTGCCCCTTCCAGAAAGGTATTGTGGGTTTGAGCCTCGAAGGCAAATTGCAGGCTGACAGGCTCGACACAGGTGAATCGGCCCACAATCAGGTGAACGACGGAAATTTCGGATTTTTCTGGCTGCTCCTCCCACCAACCGCGAATGGTAAGAATCAGCGCTTTAGTCATGTCGGTTTCGTGCATTGCTTAGGTCCATGCCTGATCGACGTTCATATTGGCTTCTGCGTGAATGTAGGCAGGTTTCTGCCGACGAGGGAGTTGTCCTGATAACACTAAATGTGCCATCGTGTCGCAGATGACGCGGGTTGCCATGAGGGCGGTCATGTCGCTGATATCGTAGGGAGGCGAAACTTCTACGACCTCAATGCCACACACCGGGGCCCGCTGGATGATTTTGCCTAGCAGACTGAGGACTTCGCGCGGCAACAGACCACCGGGTTCGGGCCAGCCGGTACCGGGGACAAATCCGGCGTCGATGCAGTCAATATCGAAGCTGATCCAGACGCAATCGGTTCCATCCATCGCCCGTTCGAGGGCAAAATCGGCAGCAGCATCAATCCCTCCCTCCACAATGTCGGTGACGGTCAGAATATTGGTCATGCGTTCACGGCAGACTTTTACACCCTGACGGGGTACCTGCCACCCGCCAATGCCAAGCTGAACCAGATTCTTAGCAGGGGCATTGGCCATGTTGGTAGCATGGAACCAGGGACAGGTATGCATCCGTTCGTCCAGGTCAGTTTCCTGGGTGTCGGCATGGCGATCGAAGTGAATGATGCCAACTTTCTTGTCACCTAAATGCCGACAAATCCCACGCACGGTGGGAAACCCGATCGAATGGTCTCCCCCCAGCAGGATGGGGAAGGCCCCGGAGGCAAAGACATGGGCGACACCCTTAGAAATCTGGTCAAAGGATTTTTCGTTGTTGGCAGGAATGGTGAAAATATCCCCCACATCGCAAAGGGTGATCTGTTCCCGCAGGTCCACGCCCAGCTCAAAGTTATAGGGGGTATAGAGGGCGGAAATGCGGCGAATCCCTTGAGGTCCAAAGCGGGTACCGGGACGATAGGTAGTGCCAGAGTCGTGGGGCACGCCAACGATCGCTACATCATACTCACCCACTCTCCGCACATCTTCCAGGTAGGGCGCTTTTAAGAAGGTATTGATGCCAGCATAGTGGGGCAGTTCACCGCGAGAAAAGGTGGGAATGGAGCGATCGCGAATACTTTCCGCTGCCTCCAACCCATACTCCAACCCCTGGGTCACTTCCTGTTGCCAACCCGTTAAGGGCAACCGAGCTTCCCGCTCTAAGGCACGGCTTGCCTCAGTAGAAGGTTGAGGAGTAGCATCTGGACTTTGAAACAAAGGACTGTCGGTCATAATAATGTTGATGCGGAACGTGATGGTTTCATGGAAAAAGCCCAAGAAAGGACAACCCTTCCCTTAGGCTGTTCACTCTCCCGGGCTTTTCTCCCGCCGTGTAGCTGTAAACCCTTTCCCTTCGAAAGACTGGTTTTTAAAAAAACTGCTTACAACTTGCTTCTCTCGGACCAGTCACCCAGAAAATCTGAATCGGAACCCTAGAAGCGCTCAATTATTTTGGAAAAAATCTTTGGCTGGTATACAGGTATCAAGAAATCCAACTAAAAAATGTATCAAGGAAAACCATATTTTCGGAGAGGGGTTAGAAACGCTTGATGCATGTAAGTTTTACGACAATGGTTAAAAAACGCAATAAGATAGAAATCTAAATCCTCACCGAGGGTTTTTAAAGATGTGCTACGGCTAATTCTGAAATACCCCAATGACTTCTGTCTCCAAAACTCGTCAAACCATTCAATATCCAATTCGGACTGTGGAACGGGCAGAGCGGGCAATGCGGTGTGCGCCTTTACGGCTCAAGTTATTTGCCGCCATGGTGCATCAAAGTGTCTCCTTGCAGGCGATCGCAGGATATTCTGGGGTTCAAAATCAATACACCGATCACGCGTTGTCTGAATTGACGGCAGAAAATGAACTGTTATGGTTAATTCAGGTTGGGCTATTGCGGCGGGAGGTTGATGGTCAAGGACTGACTGACAGCTTCCGGCTGACACCACTGGGTCGCCAACTCGTGCAAAATTGGCAGAATGGGGACACTACTCCGTCTGTGCCCGTATTCCGCGATCGCTTCTATAATTCACTGAATCGCTGGCTACGGCTACCTTTTTAAGCAAGGGTAAAGGATGAGGGATAAAGGTAGAACTCTTTGCCTTTATTCCTCCATCCTTTATCCTTCATCCTTTCTCATGGGGGTTTTGATGAAAGCCATTATGGTTGTGGGAACAACATCCCATGCTGGGAAATCACTACTAACGACGGCAATTTGCCGGATTCTAAGCCGTCGGGGTTGGCGTGTGGCTCCCTTTAAGGGGCAAAATATGTCGCTTAATGCCTACGTCACGCCCAATGGAGGCGAAATTGGTCACGCTCAGGCCGTTCAGGCGTGGGCAGCCGGGGTGATGCCCCTGGTGGAAATGAACCCGATTCTGTTGAAGCCCCAGGGAGATATGACTTCTCAGGTGATTCTCAAGGGCAGAGCCGTGGGTAAGGTGGGAGCAGCGGAGTATTACGAGCAGTTTTTCGAGCCAGGCTGGCAGGCGATCGAAGAATCCTTGCGATTTCTCGGCGAAGAGTTTGATATCTTAGTGTGTGAAGGGGCGGGCAGTCCGGCAGAAATTAACCTGAAGCACCGCGATCTTACCAATATGCGGATCGCCAAGTATCTGGATGCGCCTACCCTGCTGGTGGTGGATATCGACCGGGGGGGAGCCTTTGCCCATGTGGTCGGAACGCTGGAGCTACTGGAGCCCGATGAACGGGCACTGATTAAAGGCATTGTGATTAACAAGTTTCGGGGGCAGCGATCGCTGCTCCAGTCTGGCATCGATTGGCTCCAAAAGCGGACAGGCATTCCAGTGGTGGGGGTCATTCCCTGGCTGGATCAGGCATTTCCAGCGGAAGATTCCCTCAGCCTGTTTGACCGCCCCAGTAGCCCTACGGGAGATCTCAACATTGCCGTCATTCGACTGCCCCGCATCTCTAACTTTACCGACTTTGACCCCCTGGAAGCTGAGCCGACTGTTTCCGTCAAATACCTGAGTCCCAAGCAATCCCTGGGGCACCCTGATGCAGTGATTATTCCTGGCTCAAAGACGACGATCGCAGACCTGATCATTCTGCATAAAGCAGGAATGGCAGAGGAAATTCAAAACTACGTGGCAGCAGGGGGAACGGTTTTAGGCATTTGCGGGGGCTACCAGATGTTGGGCAAGATCCTGGCCGATCCGGAGGGAATTGAAGGTCAGGAAGGCCGATTTAAGGGGTTGGGCCTACTGCCGCTCAAAACTGTGATTGCCGGACAAAAAGTTGCCCGGCAACGCATGGTTACCTCCAACTTTCCCCAGGATGGCTTGCCGGTAGGTGGCTACGAAATTCACCAGGGTAGAACCCGTCTGATCGAAACCGAGGTAAACAATACCAAGCCCCTGTTTGATGATGCCAATTTGGGATTGGTGGATGAGAGCCTGTCCGTTTGGGGAACTTACCTGCACGGTATCTTTGATAACGGTCCCTGGCGACGGGCGTGGCTGAATCGGCTACGCCAGCAACGGGGACTCAAAGCCCTCCCAACCGGAGTGGCAAACTACCGCGAACAACGGGAAATACTCCTGAACAATCTGGCCGATGCCGTAGAGCCCTATCTGGATCTGAAACCTGTTTTGCCCACTTGAATGATTGGTAGTCCTTCCGTTTTGGGGATGCTAATTGGAGTCCTGGCAAGGGCGGGATGAGGGCAGCGTAGGCGGGGGGGGAAAATCCCATCATCCCGCCCGCCCATCATCGCCCGCCCATATCGCCCGATGATGCTCCATCGGTTCCCAAATGGGTGTTTACCAAAAGCCTGGGCAGGGCAGCCCCGGTGTTATTTAAGTAAGCTATAAAATAAGCGCACCTGAAAAGCTTTGGTGCGCTTATATATCCCTAACCCTTTCGGTGCAACGTACCCGTTTGTCCTTAATGTTCACAGTAAGGGTGAAGTATCAAAAAGCTCACCAGATTTAGATATTCTTTAGAATCCCGACATGAGTGTTTGCATTCAGTTTTTGCCCGACGGTGTGACGATCGATGCTGAACCCGGAGAACCCCTACTTCAGGTGGCGGCTCGTGCTGGAGTATCCATTCCCACCGGGTGTTTGATGGGGTCATGCCATGCCTGTGAGGTGGAAATTGACGGCGGGGAAGCAATTTGTAGCTGTATCAGTGCCGTGCCACCGGGGCGATCGCAGATGACGGTTAACCTCTACTCCGACCCATCCTGGTAAAAGCGGTTTACCCCTGACTCACCCGTTGATAAAATGCCTCCAAGGCCTGGACGCAGGTTCTGTCGTCGTAAAGCTGGGGGTGATGGGCAACTATCGTTTGAGAAATTTCTTTGCGCCAGTTCGGATCTAACCCCAGCCCTACCGAGATCCCAACGTAATCTTCTGCTGTCGAAGCAATCAACTCAGGTATGCCCAACATTTGCAAAATTGCGGCAGAGTGACGCCCTCGCATAAATTTGCCAGGGCAGGTAACAACTGGAAGGCCATAGGCGATCGCTTCCAGCGTACTGTTGCCACCCGACCATTCAAAGCTATCTAAAAACACATCACATATCCGGTTTAAGCTCCAGTAGCTATCGCGATCGAGCTTGGGCAAAAACACGCAGTAATCAGCGCTGTTTAGCCCAGATGCAGCGAACGCCCGCCGCAGCCGACTTGCAAACCGTTCTACGATCTGTGTTGAACTGTGCCGAAGAAAGACAAACTGCGCCTGAGGCACGTGTTGAGCGATTTGGGCAAAGACCCGATCGTATTGCGGCAAATATTTGTAGGGCGACTGGAAACAAAGATAAACAACCGCATCCTGGCGCAACCCAAATTCTGCACGAGTCCTTTGCGTCTCAGGTAAGGGGGGTTTGGGATAGCAGATGCCAATGTTGGGCAGCAAAATCAGCTTTTCGGAATAATGCGCCTGGGCATTCTCTGGCTCCATCAGTTGGCTGGACAGATAATAGTCGATCGTCGGGATCCCCGAAGTAACCGGATGTCCCCAGGCAGTACATTGTACAGGAGCAAGCCGCAGACCCGCAAGCTGGGTTGTTTGGGGATCCATGCCGATGTCGGTCAGCACTAGAACGTCGAGTTGGTCAGCCAACACCTGGGGACAGATGGTTTCCAGGGAACCGGGAATAAGCCGGAAGACATCACTAATTTCGTGGAACTCCTGGGTAATAAAGTCTACCCGCTGATTAATGTGATAGCAGTAAATCTCAAACCGATCGCGATCGTGCTCCCGAATCCATCCCCGCACCCATGCTGCGGCACTGTGGGCCATCAGGTGAGCGGAGAGATAGCCAACGCGGATTTTATGGCCAGGGGGGCGGGGGGTGGGGTGGGTTCTCTGCTCCCCTCCCCCCTGCCTCCTGCTCCCGATTCCCTCGTTGGCCCACTGGGGATAGTTCGCCGCCATTATCCTGTGAACCAACTGCCCATACTCGCACTGCAATTCCCGATCGTCAAACCCTTGATAGGCGAGGTAAAAGTTGGTGCGGCTAGCCATCCCTTGCAGGGCAAACAGCCTGTCTTCTGGTGTATTCAAGTTAGTTTGAGCAATCAAATGGCTGAGATTCTGGCAGAAGCGCTGACGGTAGAATCGGATTTGCTCTGGGGTGTCGTAGAGCACCGGGAGGACCAACTGTTCCTGCCAGAAGGCTGCGGCAAAGTCAGGTTTGAGTTGGCGGGCAGCATGAAAGTGGGCGATCGCCTCCTCGGTCCGCCCTTGTTCCTCCAGGGTTTTGCCCAGGCTAAAGTGGCATTCTGGGGTGGGTTGGAGGGCGAGGGCCTGCTGAAAGTGGGAAGCCGCTTCGTCCAGCCTGCCCTGACTATTCAGTAGGTGTCCCAGGTGATGATAGGCCAGAACAGCATTGGGCTGGAGCTGAAGCGCTTGCTGCAGATGGGCGATCGCCTCGTCTGGTTTGCCAATGCCAGCCAACAGCGCCCCTAGATTGATATGAGCAGGGGCGTAGGTAGGCTGGATTGCCAGGGCTTGTCGAAAGTGCCCCATCCCTTCTTCAACCTTGCCCTGACGGGTCAGTAAATTGCCCAAATTATTGTGCAACTCAGGCTGGTTGGGTTGGAGAGAAAGGGCCATTCGATAATGACCGATCGCCGCGTCTAACTGACCCACCATTTCCAACGCCATCGCCAGATTAAAGTGAGCCTCCATAAAATCTGGTTTAGCCGCCACCGCCCGCTGATAGAGACTCACCCCTTGGGGCAAGTCACCAGATTGACAGACAATTACCCCCATCAGATTCAGTGCCCCAGCGTGGTTGGGCTGCTGCTGCAAAACCTGCTGATAGAGTTGCATCGCCTGCCCTACCAACCCCGCCTGATGGTGCTGAAAAGCCGTCGCAAAGAGTTCAGCGATCGTTGTCATCTAGGAACTGACCAGAAACCTCAGACTCTAGACTACCCATTCCTTACTTCTCCGGCTTCAACGACACCACAGCACAGTTTGCACTCACTTGATCGGCAGGGGGCAATAGGGCAATGACATGCGGAACGGGACGGGGGGTATAGGCTACAAGCGATTGTCCCTTAAATGCCAGGGAAGTACTGGCACCGGAGTCGAGCATGACCGCATCTCGAAACCCCGCTTGGGCTAATGCTTTACCCAGATCAACGGAGCCGATCGGTTCAGTCGATACTCCAATCACAGGTTGACCGGACTGATTAATCCCCCAAAACGCCCGGTGACGCAGCTCATTCACACTATACAGACGACCAAAGCGTTCAACTGGCTGGGGTTGCCCATTTTCAACCAGCCAGCCAGCCGCCACAAAGGCATCGGTCACTCCGGCTAGTTCGGCTTGAATGCCCTCTAAGGTATTGTGTTTAAGGTTATTAAAGGGCACAAACTTAACCCCAGTGGGACTGATCAAAACCAGGGGACGGTTGTTGATTAAGGGAATTTCGCCCCGTTTACCGGGAATAAATTGCCCCTCAACCTGACTCAGGATAGGCCCCAACATTTCGTTGGAGTCCAGCGATTCTAAAGAGAAAAAGCTGCCATCTACAGCCGCGATCGCCCCCGTCCCAGATTTGGCAAGAATCTCTGGCACCTGATAGCGGCTGTTGGCGTGAATCGTCATCGGTTTGCCGCCAGAGATAAAAATAAACGGCGTATTATCAACGGTTGATTCCACTTTCTGGACGGGAGCTGAAAAGTCAAAACCCGGATTCCATGCTTGCAGGGAAGGCCCCCCCCAGGCAATATCGACCATTGATGCCAGGCGCGATTGACCAATGCGCCCGATCGCCAGTAGGCTTTCCGATTGCCCCGCTAGCCGCTCATCGGCATCATTCATGGTCAAGGCCGCTGCATAGCCAGCAGCCTGTACTGCTTTCGTGGCTTGGGCATTGTAGCCACCCTCTGGATAGGTAAAATAGCGAATCGGAACGCCCAATTTTGCTTCCAAAATTTGCTTAGATTGCTGCACCTCGGTTTGCATTTCACTTTCTGAAAGTGTTGGCATGACGCGATGGGTAACGCTATGGGAAGCGATCGTCACCAGTGGATTCGTGACCATTTCCCGCAACTGCTCCCACGTCACCCCTGGGCGTCCGAGGCGTTTATCAACTTTATCGGTGTAAATCGAAAATACTGCCGGGTAATTATATTTCTTCAGTAATGGATAGACGTAGGTGTAATGCCCTTCATAGCCATCATCGAAGGTTAAAAGAATGGGCTTTTCAGGTAGGGGCAACCCCGTTCGAAGATGGGCTACCAATTGATCCATGCTGATGGGGGTTAACCCCTTCTGCTGAATCAATTGGAGGTGTTGCTCAAATTCCTCCGGTGTTACGTCAAAAAACACCTGCTTATCCGGTCGGATATCGTGGTACATCATCACAGGGACTCTGGCTAATCGCGCCTGTGAATTGATTTCCGGAAAGGGACTGGCGTTGAGATAGGCCATCAGCTGCGGTCCTATCTGCTGAATCAGCGATCCCATGCCGATCGCTGGTTGCTCCACCAACGTAGCTGTCTGACTCAAATCACTGACTAGGCGGGTAAGCCCAGCAGTAGGGGCCGAGCGAGCCGGTTGACAACCTATCTCTGGGGTCACGTTCGGAGGTTCTTGGGTTGGCTGGGGGGAACCCTGTTCTTCAACCGGAGCTTCTGCGGGGAGTTGCTCCAGTTGAGCTTCCATCCGAGGTTTCCCTAGCTGGGCGATCGCCTCTGGCATAAATAGGCGCAGAGCTAACGACACTGAAGCGACAGGCAAAAAGGTCATCAAGCTGACGACTAAAAGAAACCGTAAACGACCATAAAACCTTTGCGTAGCTGGACTTCTGACCGGGCGCTTCCGCTGGAATGGCATAGCTTTAAACAAAAATTAGCAAATTCCCTTGCTATATCTACCCTATTTCTGACACTTTGTCAGGTTTTTTCTAATACTCGATGACCGACTTCTTTTTTGATCGCGGCAAGATTATCCCGCAGGGCATTTTTGAAGATGTTGTAAAACGCATCTGCACCAAATCCTGATTTAGGTTGCACTTCTACCACTTGAGTAATCAAAACCTGATTTGCTTTCCCGCCTGTGTAGGGGGCGACAGGTTCTACTTTCCAGTACCCATCTAGCTTGGGAACATCACCCTCAATCCGGCGAAAGTCGATCCGGGTTTGGGGAGTTTCAGTGATTGCCGATCGCACCCGCGATCGCACATTCACAAATAACAACTTCCGGATATCCTCTTGCTCAATGATCTTCTGGTTTCCTTTGCGCTCCAGGATTTTACTGGAAACTACATTGGGGATGAACTTAGAAAAGTTGCTGTAATCCGTCAATACTGCCCAAGCAATTTCCGGTGTAGTCTCAACCAAAACGTATCCCACATATTTCCCCTTTTCCCCCTGCACCAGCACCTTGCCCTCGCGCAAAGTGACCCGATCCGCAGCGATAGGCAACCGATCAACCGGACTGTCAAACAATGCCTGGGCGGGAAGAATCGGAGTAAGCAGCGAGATCGCCACCAGCCAGCCGGCTAACAGCTCGTGTCGAATTAAGTTGGTATATTTCATTCAAAAAGTGATCCAGTATAAAAAGCACTCAATACATCTTAACGATCAGGACAATTTATCTTAGGATATAAAATAATAAAGGCTCCCGCTAAGGAGCCCATTTAAGTTATGGTGATTTGACTCTAGGACACGACAATGCTCATATGAACCCAGATCGGAAACTGTATAAACGATCGCTTCCTGAGATAAAAGTTTACGGGTTGTACGGTTATCCTGACAAATAGAGGGACGATCGATACAACACCTGTTCTTGATGGGTTTCTAAGGTGCAATCCGATAAGGGCATTGCTATGCAGGTAACTGTATAGCCTGCCGCTATTTCTGCCGCATTCAAAAACTTTTGTTCACTCTGATCGACCTCGCCCTCGATTAACCGCGCAATGCAGGCAGAACAGTCCCCCTGTTTGCAGCCAGAGGGCAGGCGGATTCCCATGTCTTCAGCAATATCCAGGATGTACTCACCCTCTGGTACGGCAATGGAGCGATCGAGATCCTTTGCTGAATTGATCAGTCGAACCTGGTAAACAGTCATTTCCCTATCATGCCAGTCTTGCTTCAATTTTTGATCCCCTTTGATGCCCATTTGCTACCCATTAATCTAAAAGCGCCCTCCTCCCCAGCCCCTCTCCCGCCGGATCTATCCTTTACGCAAAAGTCGGTGAAACCCT
>JBAUTA010000039.1:0-5694 GCA_049581985.1 Kovacikia sp. | reverse complement strand
ACAGGCAGCTAATCCTTTATCTTTTAGCCTTTCCTGCTGACCGTTCCTGCTGACCGTCCAACTTCAGGTTCGGTAAATACGCCTTCATCAGATTCGTCAATGTAAGCACTATAGAGGATAGTAGGGCGTACTATGCACAATTTTGTCTGGTATGAGGGGATGTCTCTGATTACAACTGAGCCTTCACCCGGTTGCCTCTCTACATTGCTTTGACTGGCTATCTGCCCGCCTCGTCATTTTTTCATTTTCTGTATTTATAGATGGAGCCGAAGTACAAATGGCAAAAGTTGTCGGAATTGACTTAGGTACAACGAACTCGTGTGTTGCGGTAATGGAAGGTGGCAAGCCCACTGTCATTGCCAACGCGGAGGGGTTTCGGACAACTCCCTCTGTGGTCGCTTTCGCAAAAAACGGCGATCGCCTCGTGGGGCAAATCGCCAAACGTCAAGCTGTGATGAATCCGGAGAACACCTTTTACTCCGTTAAGCGATTTATCGGTCGTCGGTTTGATGAAATTACCCATGAAGCGACTGAAGTTGCTTACAAAGTTTTGAATGTTAACGGCAACGTTAAGCTAGATTGTCCGGCGGCGGGTAAGCAGTTTGCCCCTGAAGAAATTTCTGCTCAGGTATTGCGGAAACTGGTGGATGATGCCAGCAAATATCTCGGTGAGCAGGTCACTCAAGCCGTGATTACGGTACCTGCCTATTTCAACGACTCTCAGCGGCAGGCAACCAAAGACGCCGGTAAGATTTCGGGGATCGAAGTTTTACGGATTATCAACGAGCCAACTGCTGCCTCCCTTGCCTACGGCCTGGATAAGAAAAGTAACGAAACTATCCTGGTGTTTGACTTAGGGGGGGGGACGTTTGATGTCTCTATTTTGGAAGTCGGTGACGGTGTCTTTGAAGTGCTGGCCACCTCTGGAGATACTCACCTGGGCGGTGATGACTTCGACAAGAAAATCGTGGATTATCTGGCTGAGGAGTTTCGAAAAGCCGAAGGGATTGATCTGCGAAAAGACAAGCAAGCTTTGCAGCGTCTAACGGAAGCAGCAGAAAAAGCCAAGATTGAACTCTCTAGCGTGACGCAAGCGGAGGTCAACCTGCCCTTTATTACGGCAACTCAGGATGGGCCTAAGCACCTGGATACGGTGCTGACTCGCCAGAAGTTTGAAGAGCTTTGTTCCGATTTGATCGATCGCAGCCGCATTCCGGTAGAGAACGCCCTACGTGACGCCAAATTGGACAAGAGCAATATTGATGAAGTGGTTCTTGTGGGTGGTTCCACCCGGATTCCCGCAGTGCAGGAGTTAGTCAAGCGCGTGCTTGGCAAAGATCCGAATCAGACCGTTAACCCCGATGAAGTGGTGGCAGTGGGTGCCGCAATTCAAGCAGGCGTCCTATCTGGAGAAGTAAAGGATATTCTGCTACTGGATGTGACTCCCCTATCCCTGGGCGTAGAAACCCTGGGTAGTGTGATGACCAAGATCATCCCCCGCAACACCACGATTCCAACCAAGAAGTCGGAAGTTTTCTCGACGGCTGTGGACGGTCAAAGCAATGTGGAAATCCATATCCTGCAAGGTGAGCGGGAGATGGCGAACGATAACAAGAGTCTGGGAACCTTCCGGTTGGATGGAATTCCCCCTGCTCCCAGAGGAGTTCCCCAAATTGAAGTCACTTTCGACATTGACGCTAACGGGATCCTGAACGTTACTGCGAAGGACAAGGGAACAGGCAAGGAACAGTCAATCAGCATTACAGGCGCTTCTACGTTGCCCAAGGACGACGTAGAACGGATGGTTCGCGAAGCTGAGCAAAATGCCACCGCAGACAAAGAGCGGCGGGAACGCATCGACCTGAAGAATCAGGCAGACTCTCTGTCATACCAGGCTGAGAAGCAAATGACTGAACTGGGCGACAAGGTGCCCGCTGCTGACAAGACTAAAGTTGAAGGGTTGATTAAGGATCTGCGGGATGCGATCGCTCAAGAAGACTTCGATCGTATCAAGTCGATCACAACCGAACTGCAACAGTCCTTATACACCATCGGCACTAGTATCTATCAACAGGCTGGAGCCACTGGGGATGCCGGCGCTCCACCACCCGATGGGGAATCGTCGTCATCCAGCACAGCTAGCGGTAGTAACGACGATGTGATTGATGCCGATTTCACCGAAACTAAGTAGGTCTGAGCAGTTCTGATGATGTCGATACACTTCGAAGCTCCTTAACGAATGAGGCTGATGGGACTTTTAATGTCACTATCAGCCTTTTTCTTTGGACGTAGACTTGGCCGATATGCTTGTCTAGATCAAACAATCAAATCCTTAAGGTTATACGAGAGTTTCCAGTTTGATCACATTAAATCTAAAAATTTTAGAGGTTTAAGGTTAGCGGTTTAAGGGGCTGGGATAGCCCATCGGGTGGGATTTCGGCAGATAACATAAAAATTTAAAATTATTCAGCAAAAATGATCGGTAATTTACTAAAAGTCTGCTAAAGTTGGAGGCAAATTTTACGCCATTTCTGAGAGTTTTATGTGAGCGAGTATGAGTGCTAATTTGTCTTCAGAACCCATCAAAACCGATATCCTCGAATCAGATATTGCTGAACCAGATATTGCTGATATTGCCGAATCAGACATTGCCGAACTGGATTTTGCAATTGACTTAACTGAAAACGAAGAATTAGAGATTGCTGATCCGGCTCCTGGAAAGCCTTTCGTCAAGCCAACTAAGGCTGAACGGCTGGGCTTGACCGACGACTCTGTAGGGCTATTTTTACGGGAAATGGCACGCTATCCTCTGCTAACCCAGGCACAGGAAATTGAATTAGCACGGGAAATTGTTAAAGGTGGCCCCCAGGGAGAGCAAGCAAAACGGAAGCTGGTCAGGGCAAACTTACGACTAGTGGTGTCGATCGCCAAGAAATATCTGAATCGCGGAGTTCCTTTCCTGGATCTGATTCAGGAAGGAGCGATGGGATTAATGCGTGCTGCTGAAAAGTTTGACTACGAACGTGGATACAAGTTTTCGACCTATGCCTATTGGTGGATTCGGCAGGGAATTACGCGGGCAATTGCCTCCCAGTCCCGTACAGTCCGCCTGCCCGTCCACATGGTCGAAAAGCTGAATCAGGTCCGTAAGGCCCGCCAGCAGTTATCTCAGGAGCTGGGACGGAAGCCAACCAAGCAGGAGCTTGCGGCTGCATTAGACATTGACGAAGATAAACTTGAACAGGTCCTGGATGTGAGTCAGGGAACGCTCTCCTTGCACGCCTGGGTTGGGCGCGAAGAAGATACTGAGTTGATGCAGTTGATTGAGGATGCGGACAACATTCCTCCCAACGATTGTCTTGACCACAAGCTGCTCTGCGATCGGCTCAACTCTGTATTAGATCATTTGAGCGATCGCGAACGAGACATTATTAAACTTCGGTTTGGCCTCACCGACGGGCAGCACTATACCCTGACTGAAATCGGTGAAATCTATCACTTATCAAGGGAACGGGTGCGCCAAATTCAAGCAAAAGCCATGCGTAAACTACGTCATCCCCGTCGCCAAGCGTTGCTTAAAGATTGGATCAAGTGAAAGGAAAGGGATTGGGAAATGGGCGATCGGGTGCCAGAGATTAAATTTGCCCATTCCCCTTCCCAATCTTCACCGCGTTGGAATTTAAAGGTAGTAAGAATTAGCTCGTATGGTAGAGGCGAAGGTGTGTTCGTCAGCACTATTCTGAGGGAAGTTCATGTAATATTTCGCTATGAGTAGGGTTAGGATGTTGACCGCTGAACAATCGAGGATTCGTGTTTTAGTTGTAGATGATCACGAATTAACACGCTTTAGTCTGAGCTTAGCTCTACGAAGCCAAGAAGACTTGGAAATGGTAGGTTTAGCAGACAACGGGCGGCAAGCAATTAACATGGTTAAGCAACATTATCCAGATGTTGTTATTCTTGATCTGCAAATGCCAGTAATGGATGGGCTAAGTGCATCCATCCATATCAAGGCTATCCATCCGGAAATTCAAATTATTGCCTATTCTTCTTTAGAAGATCCTCAAACCGAAGTAATGATTCAAACCGCACAGGTAGACGCGTTTTGCAAAAAAGATACTGCAACGAGTGATTTGATTGCCCTGGTCAGACAATTAGGGCAGCGGATAAATAGCAACCGTTAACAGGTTTAGTTATTGGCTGTGTCAGGAAATGTCTGTTTGAACTCTTCCAGTAGATCGTCAATTTCCTCGATGGCCTGATTAACATCGATTCTCAGGGTGCCTAAGTCCGGTTGCTCAAGCAAGCGAACCAGCGACTCACGTTTACTTTCAATCAGAATAATGCGTTCCCGAATTGTTTCAGGGGTCATCCTAACTATCTCCTCTAATCTTGGGCGACTGAACAACTAATCCATTTGAGTCGATCGTCTATTCGACAACTCATCTATTCTAGACGCCTCCAGGCTCTGAATTGCATAAGGTGCCTATCACTTTAAAGCCTGCCTTCAGCCTTCAACGTAGAAATGGTGGGCGTTTGGAGTCTACAGGCTTACTTTTAACGACTTCATCAATGAAGCGCTTGAGTGCCTGCTCACGATTTTTCATGAATGCAGCCCAGAATCCTGGTTGATACTCGTCCATGGTTTTTGCTAGTGCCCATATATCAACTGCCAGGATGTTGTAGAGCATCTCATCTTCCCGCTTCAATGAATTGAGTTGTTCAATTAAGGAACCTTTCCGGGCTGGTTGCCGATTTTCACCTTTGATCATGGGAGAACCAAAATAAGGAGGAGAGAAGGTGGACTGAGAATCGATGAGGTACTGAACTAACTGATAGTTGCTTGCCGAGGGACACCCCAGAATCGAAAGAGACAAGGATGCCTGAGAATCGATGAGGTACGGAACCCAGGTACCGAACCCATAGTCGCGTTGACTATCGGTTCCTCCCATAAAGCTACATAGAGGAGCTTTAAGTCAAAACTCGCTCAATGCTGAATCGTCGTGAAGTCGATTGCTTTGTCCTGGGTTAAGTATTGCCCAAAGAGAGGCAAGCTTTAACAGCACTAACAGATGTTCAGAGCGGCTCCCAATCACTACTCAATCAAAGGGAGGTTTATTGAATTGCTCAAGCAAACATCCGTTTCCCGGTAAGAGTATGGATAATGAGTTTAGAACAAACTTTGTGAATCTGCCAAATCTATATTTATGTTACGTCAAACCTCTTTAGCATTGTTAGGTCTTAGCGTTGGGGGTGCCCTAACGCTAATTGGCTTTTTTGCCTACTTTTCCAATCAAGCGACGCTTAACCTAGCTGGCTTTTTTTATGGAATTCCGCTGTTGCTAGGAGGGCTTGCTCTAAAAGCTGCTGAACTCCAACCCGTTCCGCTCATGCAGCCAACCTCTGATCAGGTACTAGCGCTGCGAGAGCGGCAGGCAACGGTTACGCAAAACCAAATTCGCAAAGATGTTACCCGCTATCGCTATGGTCAGAAAGCCCATTTGGATAGTTCGCTCAGTTTTCTAGGTTTAAGCCCCACGGACGAGCAAAGGCCAGTGCTGGTAGGAGTTAAAGAAGGGGAAACTGATGGGGCATATACCTTGGTACTTGAATTTGAGTCGCCCCAGTTTCCCCTAGAAGTTTGGCAGCAAAAACAGGAAAAGATGACAAATTTTTTTGGTCCGGGCATCAGGG
>JBAUTA010000038.1:0-2240 GCA_049581985.1 Kovacikia sp. | reverse complement strand
CCCCCAGGCAGGGGGTTCCACCCCCTCCACCCCCAAACTCATCTTTTATTTAATTGCGCCCAGCTACTTACTAGGGACAAGGACGAAGTCTTGAAATTGCAAGGCAGAGCAAAGCTCTATGCGTTACATCAGTTTCGATATCCGTTTGCTTCGTGGTTGTTCATTTCAGGCTCCATAATTGCTTCTTAGGTAAAGCCGCTTGAAGCCCAATGCTCCGAAATTATGGTAGGCAGGAGTTTCCATCGTTGAGGCAGGAGCTTCAATGTCTGTAATGAAATATCTGGCTCCCAATCGTAGACCAGCTTCGACAATCTCTCGGCAAATCTGATCATCCAAATCATAGGAAGGAGCCATCACGCCAGGGACAGGGGCATCAATTCCCAACCAGGCGATGCCACTTGAGTCGAGATACATACTTCTGGCTGCAACAATTTCAGTGCCTTGACGCAGAATATAGTGATGCCAGCCATCTCGCCCAACTAAAGCCATCAACCACGGTTTAGTGGGTAGCCCATAAATTGAATCAATATAGCCAGCCCAATCAGAGGCGGTTTCAGACGTTACCCGTTCCACGCGAAAATTGCTGTCTGGGGATTTACTGGTGAGTAGGGGTGCTCCATCTCTGTAGATGCGATCCCAACTGCCCAGGAGTTTCAAGTTTCTGGATTGTAGCCAGTCAGCCAGAGAGTCTGGTTGGCAAGGCGGGATGAGATGGATATAGAAAGCGTTAATGGTTTCTTGCTCAAAAACCTCCAGAACTTCATCCACAAGCTGTTCTGTTGCAGGTTCGCGTAATCCCAGTCCCATAACACTATTAAAATGGCGGAACGGAATTGCTTTACAGAGCAGAATAACAACAGACTCAAGGTGCTTTACCTGTAACTGGTATTGTTGTGCATATTCTGTTGGAGCCGCTTTATAGATATCAATCCAGGCATTGATCTCGGTCATCTCTAACTGAAGAACCAGGTCTGGCTTTATGGTGTCAGTAATCATGTATTCTCCTTAGATATTGCTTTGATAGAAAGCTGGTTGGGAATCAACCTGTACTACGACGATCGTTTAGAATTTGATGCATCGATAAAGTCAATGATCCTTAGAACCGGATAGGAAGCGTGTCAAAACCTTTGAAAACTAAACTGGTGTGGCGGGGGATTGCAGGGTTTTCAGGATCAAATTGCAGATTTGGCATCCGCTTCAGCAGTGCTGAGAAACAAATGGCTAATTCCATTCGAGCCAGCACTGCTCCGAGGCAGAAGTGAACACCCGGGCCAAAGCCTAAATGCTCATTGGGAGAACGGGTGATATCCAGGCGATCGGGATGGGTAAACTTGTCTGGATCATGATTGGCGGCTCCTAATCCCAACGCCACTACGCTCCCAGCAGGGATCACTTTGCCCCCTATGACAATCTCTTCTTTAGCAATCCGAAATACAAACGGTGCGGGTGTATCGTAGCGGGTCAATTCTTCGACAGCGGCTGACATTAATTCTGGATGATCTTTTAACTTTTGCAATTGCTCCGGATAGTTGAGTAATGCTGCAATCCCGTTGGGGATGAGATCAGTGGTGGTCAGATGTCCGGCATTGAGAATCAAGATGCAAAGCGAGGGTAATTCCTCAAAATCTAACCCTTGTGCTTCATACGCCATTGTTAACAAACTAATCATGTCAGTTCCCGGTTGATGACGGCGTTGTTCTATCAGTTGTTGAATCAACTGGGTAAATTGAATGGCAGCATGATCAGCTTTACGCGCAAGCTCCCCAATGTTTTGTCCACCTGGTGCTCCCCATAACGTGCCAATATCGCTTGCCCACTCAATCAAATTGGCGCGATCGCCCTCTGGGACTCCAAAGATTTCAGCAATAATCAGCGCTGGTAATGGCACAGAAAGATCTGCCACGATATCCATGTAACCCTGGTGCTGAACTTGATCCAGCAAGCGATCGGTGGTCTGCTGAATAATCCCTCGCCAACTTTCTAAGGCACGAGTGATAAAGCCTTGGTTAGCTAACTTCCGCATCCGGCTATGCTCTGGTGGGTCTTTCTCAATCATCATTCCTTTAATCAATCGCAGAAAGTTTTGAATCAAACTGACATCTAAATCACCGATTTGGTTGATGAACAAGGCACTGCGATCTGCACTCAACCGCTCGTCTTTGAGAGCCGCTTCTACATCCTGGTAGCGAGTCAACAGCCAGTAGCCCAACGATTCTGAGTAGTGAACCGGATCAGTTTCT
>JBAUTA010000037.1:0-8726 GCA_049581985.1 Kovacikia sp. | reverse complement strand
GTCTAGGGCATCCCCTCTTCCCCACTGCTTAGAGCGCTAACTGGATAGCAGCATCAGCCCCTTGGTGGAAAAAGGGTTTACCCGCGCCAAGAATGCTTCCCACACCCTGCTGATGAACTTTTTGATTTATCCGGAATTTTCGGTGTCCGGTCGAGTGTTGTCAGCACCTAATCTGGCTGGAGGAGTTTCAGTAGAGTCAAGGTAGGAAATATTTTTCTTTTACGGATTTTTTTATCTGACAATGGCGCGAGATTGTTTGTCGCCCGATCGACCAAGTGGGCAAATTGCGATTGAGTCGAACTTTTTTTTCAAAATTTGCTAACCCATTTAACTCATGAACACTACGTCCTATAGCCTGAAGTAAAAAAAAGTACCCGTTTATACAGAATTCAATTCATCAGAATTGGTGGAATCACTACAATACTTCACTTCTAACCTTCACTTCTGCTGGGGGTAATTAGCGATAAACTTCCGGTGCTAAGTTGAGCTACTGGTAAGTTAGGGGTTATAAAACCCGTTAAGTTCTGGCTTGTTACCGATTGGTGGTTGTTGAGAAAGTTCGTTCACTGAGGAATGTCTGATGTCTAACCTGATCCTTAAAAAGCAGTCTAGAAGAAGAAGAAGGCGTAAACCTTCCTTCCAATTGGACTATTTGCTGAGGAATAATCAATGGCTTGATCCGAACTGGTATGCTAAGAAGCTCTCTCCTAGTTGGCAAGCCTGTATCCCTCTAGCGCTCGTGATTGCGCTGGGCTGGGGATTTGCCGCAGTTGCCCAAGATCCACCAAAGTTAGAGGATGTGGCTAAGACGACTGAAACCTTAAAAGTCGGCTTGGATACCATGTGGGTACTGGTTGCAGGCATGTTGGTGTTTTTTATGAACGCTGGGTTCTGCATGTTAGAAACCGGGTTTTGTCGTCAGAAAAACGCCGTTAACGTGCTAGCTAAAAACCTGATTGTGTTCGCGCTTTCAACCATTGCATTTTGGGCGATCGGGTTTGGTCTGATGTTCAGCAATGGGAATGATTTCTTTGGGACAAGCGGATTTTTCCTGGCCGGTTTAGATAATAGCCCCGCGACTGGAGAGGCTTACCAGGGTATCTTTAGTTCACTCAACTGGACCGGCGTACCGTTGCTTGCCAAGTTCTTCTTCCAGCTTGTGTTTGCTGGAACGGCTGCAACTATTGTTTCCGGCGCAGTAGCAGAACGAATTAAGCTGATTGACTTTTTGATTTTCAGCCTGTTACTGGTTGGAATTGCCTATCCGATCACAGGTCACTGGATCTGGGGGGGCGGCTGGTTGGCTAAGCTGGGCTTCTTTGATTTTGCTGGTTCCACGGTAGTTCACTCAGTCGGAGGTTGGGCCGCATTAATGGGAGCAGTGTTCTTAGGGCCCCGGATTGGTAAGTACAGTGCTGACGGCACACCTAATGCCTTGCCCGCCCATAATATGGGAATTGCAACTCTCGGTGCTCTGATTCTTTGGCTGGGCTGGTTTGGGTTTAATCCAGGTTCCACAATGAGCGTTGGTGATGGCTCTCTAATTTCTCATATCGCTATCACAACTAATACCGCTGGCGCTTTTGGTGGGGTTGCTGCAACCATCACTGCCTGGATAGTGCTTGGTAAACCCGACCTGTCAATGATTATCAACGGAATTCTAGCAGGTCTGGTTGCGGTTACTGCACCCTGTGCTTTTGTGTCGGTGGGAGCCTCTGCCATTATTGGGATTATTGCAGGCACGCTCGTTGTCTTTTCCGTAGGATTCTTCGATCGCATTAAAATCGATGATCCCGTAGGTGCAACTTCTGTTCACCTTGTCTGTGGATCCTGGGGCACCCTGGCATTAGGATTGTTTGCATTGGGTCCCAGTGATGCACCTGGGGCTTTGTATAGTGTCGGTCCAGCGGCTGGCTTGTTTGCTGGGGGAGGCCTTGGGCAGTTGGGAATTCAGCTTCTGGGCATTGTCTCGGTTGGTGGTTTTACCGTTCTGCTGTCCACAATTTTCTGGCTGGGACTGAAGGCTATCCTGGGTATCCGGGTGACAGAGGAAGAGGAAATGCTCGGCTTAGACATTGGCGAACATGGGATGGAAGCCTATGCCGGATTCGTCAAAGAAGCGAGTGGCCTTACTGCTGGTTCGACCAGTGTGGGCAGTTCCACTGGGGTTGCGGGTACTCCGTATTAGCCAGGGGCGATCGTGCCTGAGTTAAATCTCAGGCCCAATCTGATTTTCCTTTTCTAAGCGTATCTTCAGCGATAAAGAGCCCTGGAATCTCTGGTGTCCTTTATCGCTTTCTGATTTAGGCATCAGGGGAGAAGGAGCAATCCCCGATCTATAGCTATCGCCAGATTGATTAGGACACAGGATTCAAGGGGGAGTGGGGGCGTTGCCCCCAGCCAGGGGTTCCACCCCTGCCCCCGTCCTAAGCAATAGGGCTACGGCTATACCTCGTTTGTTTGGGGATAAGTAGGCATCTTCTTAAAGCGAGGTCTGGAGAAGTACTAATCTTCTTCGTATTGAAACTCCGCTTTTTCTGCGACAAGGCTCAGGTGATTGGAGGTGGCGCGGGTGGGGTTGTAAATCCCCTTTTCCCACTCGCTGACGGTTTGCTGACGAACCCCTAAAACTTTGGCGAGTTCTGCCTGGGTCAGTTTCATGTGACGCCGCAGTGCCCGGATCAACTCACTGTTCCACTGCACGGTGCCATCGACACGCTGTACTTTGTAGACCTGGGGTGGCTTTACGAAAGTAACCTGGCCTGTCTCCAAATCAAGTTCTTCCACCAAAAAACCAGCATTCATCCAGGCGGTTGCCTGCAAAGCTCCCTTACTGCGATTACTCCACCAATCGCGGTTATTGTGGGCGGAGCCGGGAAGCGGTTCGGCCATCAACGCTTCAATTTCAGTGAAGGTGAGCGTGACTTGCGAGCGATCGCTCCGACGCAAATACTCCAACAATGGTTGATACTTACTCTCACCTTTTGGGGACATTTTACACGGCAGCGTGTATGATTTTTACAGACATCTTCGCTCGTCGCCTTATTATATATGCCAGTTCTGCCCAAATGTAGGTAGAGCATTATTCTCGTGCATATATGGGTAGATTTGGCCGGAGTTTAAATTGTTCCCGATAGGAACGACAGCTTACCTCTGCCGTACGTTTCCTATCCCCCCTAAAAAAGTCAACACGATCGATGGAAAGGGTAGGGCCCCTGGCTAGAGGCGAAGCTACCCTGATCGATAACCCTTATTTTTTAAATGGGGATTATTTAAGCCTGAACTCATCAAATTTTACGACGCCGGATTCTGGTTTACGCGTGTCGAAATAGTAGCTGCTGATAGTGCCTGCGCCAGTATCGAGAATGCTGAAGGCAGTGATGTCGTTGCTAGCAAGATAGGGCATGGGCTGCCCCTCGCCATCGAGCAAGGGGGCAAGGGTCGGAACGATCGGTTCTAAACCGTTTGGATTTCCAACTGTCGCGTAGTCTGCTGAATCAGTATGGGGGACGGGACGGCTGCGATCGCCTACATAGGCATCATAGGAATTACCGACGTTGGAGGTTTCCAGAAAATGCATACCCGCAGGGCTGATGAATCGGTTCCATAGATGCGAATGTCCATAAAAAACAAGCTGCACGCCAGCAGACTCTAGGAGCGGCACCACATCCCGCACCAGATAATCTGCCTGTTTGGGATATTCGTAGCAGACTGCGGTAATTTTGCCCGAGGCATCCCGCTCAATGGACTGAACCGGATCGGTATAGGCCGGCACCACATTAAAGCCGAGGGAATGGGGCGGATGGTGAAACATGACCATCTTGTATTTTGCTTGCTTGAATTCCGGGTTGTTGAGTTCCTGCTCAAGCCAGCGATATTGGGCCGTCCCTTTAGCGATCGCCCCAAACAGGTGTTGCCCGTAACCCCATTCCGCTGAATCATCCAGGTCCTGCTGCCGTTCCTGGTACTTGCCCCGGGCGGTGGCAGCAAGACTGGGCGTGCGCCACATATTGGTGGCATGCAGGACAATCAGGCGAATATCTCCAAAGGTGACAGCATAATACTGCTTCCCACCCTCAGGACTTTCTGGCAAGGTAAAAATCTCCTCATAGGTGTCCGTGTTAAAGGAATTATTTTTAATCCAGGTCTCCCGAATTTTCGGATTATCGGTGGGGTTAATAGTTCGGGCATTTTTCCTGTAAGCCACTTCAGCGATAGCACGGGGAGTAGAATCGTCAAACTGAGTACCCAGTCTACGATCGCTCGAAACCCGCCCCATCGCCTCATGGTTTCCAATTGCTGGAAATAGGGGGGCTGATTGAATCAGCGCCCCGCCGGTATAGCGAGTAATCCGATTTTCCCGCTTCAGGTCATAGTGGGCACGCCCTTGAAGCGTGGGGAAAAAGGCATTGCCGTTGGTGTGGTCAAACCAGTCAGAGGCGCGATCGGGAATATCCACCAGGTCACCCGCAAAGAGCACCGCATCCACCTGACCTACGGTTTCAACCACTTTCTGAAGATTTGCCGCCACCAGCGGCTTGAGCTGATGATCTGAGGTTAGAAGAAGCTTCAACGGCTTTCCAGGAGAAGGCCTGGGAGCCAGCGTAAATTCCGCGCTTTGAATGATTTTTCCATCTTCTCTCAGGCTCGTCACTCGATAGGGAAGGCGCGTGTCAGGAAACAGGCCCGTTACTTCTGCCTCATGCCGCCAGATCGGGCGGGGAGTTAGCCTGGGATAGGGCTTTGTCAGTTTAGACTCTTCGTCTTCACGGGTGCGACTAAGCTGCGTTGTAGTGGCAACGACCGTTTGGTTGAAATCTGAACTGTAATCAACTGTGTGGCGAGCGCCGGCAAACTCAGTAAACCAGACTACTCGCACAGAAGTTTCGGTCGGAAGTTGCAGGAAAGGCTCTGTCAAGAATTTCGGTTGGTCTTCCATCGCAAAAACGGCCTGGGTAAACCACAGCAAAATGAATGTTAACGCTAAACCTTTTAAGGAGATTTTTAGCAAACAAAACACTCGTAGGGCAAGGTTTGGCACTAAAGCAAGCGGCTGAATGCAAAGACGCTGGCAAAACCTGCTCCTACCAATCCGGTACATTCTTGCTTGGAAATCTCCTAAGACTAAACCTTTTATTAAACCGGCAACTGTTGTGGCTGGGGGCAACGCCCCCAACTCCCGCTTAATCCTCTGTCCTAATCAAACTGGCGACAGTTAAATTGCCTAGGGGAAGCTGACAGAGTGCTTATATAGCCTTAGGGCGAGCCATCGCATCAAGACCGATCCTGAAGGTTTACGTCTAGATTTGCTGACAGATCCAGTTGCAAAGTCTCGACAGCATTGGAATTGGCTGGAAGTTGGGCTACTCCGCCCATCGTTTTGATCAGTTGGGCCAGGGCATATTCTAATTGGGTGCCTGGGTCTAGCGCGACCCAACCTTCGGGAGTAAGCTGGCGAAACTCAAAGTGCAGGTGGGGGCCAGTCGAAAGCCCAGTGCTGCCAACCCGACCAATGGCGACCCCTTGCTTCACCCACTCACCGGGTTTAACAAAAATCTCTGACAGGTGTCCATAGAGGGTTTGCTGGGTATTTTTGTTGTGATCCACCACTACTGCTAGACCATAGCCGCCCAAAAGATCCGCGATCGCCACTCGCCCCGCATAGGCAGCGAGCACCGGGGTACCCATCGGCGCACCTAAATCGGTTCCAGAGTGGAAACTCTGAGCCCCTGTAATTGGATGGTTGCGCCAACCAAATAAGGAGGTAATCGGGGCCGGAATCGGCAACGGAAAGATCAGACGAATGTTGCCATTGCCTAACACCCCCGGCGGACGTAAGGTACGAAAGTAGTAATCCTTAATCGAAGGGGCGGTTTGACCAAAGGTTACGCTGTAGCTACTTCCCGGCATAACTCCCCCCTGAACCGTTGAAGGTAGACTGGGAACTCCCATTGCACGGGCAGCCACCTCACTGCTGCGTTGAGTTGCGCCAACGCTATAGGCGGTCGAATCTATATATCTTTCGCTAGCGTCTGGGCCAGGAGGGGGAACTGCCCCCTCTGAAGTCCCTCCCCGGATAGGAGCCAGTGGGGTTCCCTCAGGCAGACTCAGAGCAGGCGCAGCCATTTCAGCAGGCATCGATGGGTCGGAGGGAGGCACTGCCGATGGAACTGGGGCTGATTCTACTGAAGCGGGTTCTACCGATAAATCCGAGGCTTGCGCCCAAACCGAGCTACCACTGAGAATTGCCAGGGCACTGACCAGGCTGATTCCAGAAGTCAGGAATCGATGCTGAAGCGATCGCGGAAAATAGTTGGCGGGCAAAGGATAAGAAGTCATGGTCAAATTTTAATCTAGTTGTCCGAAACGAGGGAATCCGTGGAAAGGAAACTTACTGAAAAAACAACATTTGAACAATGAATTCTAGGGAGTTGTCCCTGTTCCGGGGGGAGGGGAGGGGTTACCTGTAGAAGGAATCCCTGGGGCAGGAGAGGTCGAGCCCGTATTTGCCGGAGGAGTTCGATCAGGAATATAGGAATCCGTTGCCCCCGTCGCGATCGGCAAATTGGTGACTGAACGGCGGAGGGTGGCCAGCGCCCGATTGTATCCTAAGATCGCGCTAACCACATTTCCCTGGGCGTTGGTCAAAGCGGTCTCAGAATTAATTACATCCGTTTGTGTCCCCACCCCTGCTTGAAATCGGAGTCGGGCCAAACGCAATGCTTCGGTTGCCTGCACCAAACCCTGGCGGGCAGTGACAATATTTACCTGATTGGACAGCAGATTGGCGTAAGCCTGTTCAACTGCGAAGCGGATCTGGTCTCGGTTATTGGCAAAATTAGTTTCGGCGATCGCAATGTTTGCTTCTTGCTGATTGGCACTAGCCCTGGCAGCCCCCCCATCAAACAATCGCCAGCTTAACCCCGCTTGCACATTGTAGCCATCTGCCACCCCATTTGAACCTGAGCTACCAAACGAGTCCAAAACATTATATTGAGCCGATACACTGAGGGTAGGGCCGAGGGCAGACAACGCCGCCAATTTTTGCTGATGAGCCAATTCTCGCTGGGCAAGCTGCTGCTCTAGTTCTCCACGGTTTCTAAATGCCAGAACAATGGTTTCCTCCAGCGACAAATTCCACTTGCCAGCAGCCTCCACCGGATCAGCGGCCGCCAGGTTCATAGAAGGAGCCAGACTGAGGATTTGAGCCAGTTGACGGCGGGTTATCTCCTGCTGGGCAGCGGCATTGGTCAAGTTCTGTTGCGAGTTGGCTAAGGTCACCTGAGCCTGCAACGTATCAAACCGGGTACCCAGTCCGGCCCGTTCCAGAGCTTGGGCATCACGCAGGCTGATTTGCGAGTTTCTGACTGAAGCCTGGGCGATCCGAACCTGGGCATCGGCCTGCTGCACATCGTAGTAGGCATTGGTAACCGATAACCGCAGGGTCTCTAAGGCAATTTCATAGGCCAACTGGTCCGATTTAAGTTGTTGCTCCGCCGCCCGGATCCTTGCTGGACGCCCCCCTGAGGTAAAGATGTTATAACTTAGCGTCAGGTTTCCATTAAACGATCGGCTGACTCCACCAGACTGGGAATTGAGACCCAGTAAATTTGCCAGGGAGTTGGAAGAACTCTGATTAGACAGCCTTCCCGAAGCAGATTCAGAACGGGAGACTGTGCCAGACAGATCCAATGTGGGGTAAAGTTCTGCCTCTGCCTGATTGAGCGACGCTCGACTACGGTTTGCTGTGAATCCCGCAACCTGCAACGTGCGATTATTCCGTTCTGCCAGTTCCAGCGCTTGTTGTAAGGTAATGGGCTGAATTCCCCGCAACTTTACCTCTTCAGGCTTGGTCGGAAATGAAAGAGGATTGGGGTCAGGATTCAGATAGTCGGGTGCTCGTCCTGCTTTCGCAGGCCCCAATGGTTTTGCCAGCGGTTCGATATCTTGTTCTGTCAGTGAATTGGTACTGAAACCAGAAGAAGGGGGACTGACGGGTGTAGGTTGGGGAGAGGCGGGTTGGGGAGAGGGTTGCTGGGCAACATTTGTCCTCTGAGCGGAAGTTAAGAACGCTTTAACGGTACTGGGTTGCTTCAATTTCTGAGGCTGTACCGCAAGCGCGGGGGGATCCTGGGATACTTTTGTGGCCTGGGTGGAACCTGGAAAAACCTTGGCAGAGCTAACTTTGCTAGAGTTTAGGGAAAAAAGTGGAGGGACAGATTTTTGCAAAGCCTGCTCAATTAGCCTGGGCTTAGGATTTTTCCCAGCTCCAGCCTCAACGCGGAGGGATGCTTTTTGTTGAACTGCCTGAAGCCAACGCTTAGAAAATAAAGCAGCTTCAGGCGGGCTGGTTTCGGTGTTTTGTTGAGGTTGATCAGGAACAGACTCAGCGCTCCCTGACACGGCGTTGCCAAGGGCAACCAACACTCCCACACTCACAAGAACTAAACGAAGAGAAGGGCGCATAAACTTTATATTACTTGCAGTCCAGACAACTCTATAGAGTAAACGAACAACCTTTTGCAGGATACTGGTTTATCCCAGGCTTGGCAAAGAAGTTTCAGCTTTGCAACTAATACGCAAAAGGAGCTGTCACAAGGATTACTACGAATGCTAAATAAAACATAGGGGATTTAAGATAGGTTCAAGATAGGGCAAGCTTGCAATAGCTCCTTCCAGAGTCAGGTTTGGGGGCGATCGCAAAGGAAACTCACGCCCCATACTTG
>JBAUTA010000036.1:0-3253 GCA_049581985.1 Kovacikia sp. | reverse complement strand
CGACTAAGGAGATGGGCACGCTAATTTGTAACCAATGTTGCAATTAAACAGGCATGGGGCACTAAAAAACGTCAAATAAATTTGCCAAATTTTCCGGATCTTCTAACTTCCGGATCTGTATGAAGCGCCTTTGAAGAAAGGGACAGACCATTTACCTGAGGACTATTCTGCCCAATCAATCCCATCCGAGCCTTGCGATTGTAAAAGTATTGTGAATCTAAACAAGGCCCCTTGCCGTTCTCTCCATAAATTCTCTACAATGCCAGGGTATCGCAACGCCCCCCACCATTTATCGGGGTTAATTGCTTCTACCAAAGTGCACTGCCGGACTGCCGACGAATCATTTTTTACATAGCTGACCTGAAACCAGGGAGGAAATGTAGGAATCGGTAGTCTACTTAGTTATGTTCGAACAATGTCGAACTGAACCGTTCGAAGGAAGTCGAATCGAACAACTGTACACCAAGGTAGGTTCAACTTATGGATTTCAAGACACTTAGCCTCAACGCAGCCGTTGCCACAGCCGTAGTCGCTGGTTCTGCAATGGCGATCTCACCCGCTCAGGCAGTCACCCTAACTTCTGGTTCTATTTTCTTTCAACCCGGTAACTTGAGTTCTTCGGTGAGCAATTTGGGTGGCGGAACCCTTCAACTCAGCTTTACTGGCGGCACTCCAACAGGGTTGACTGGTCTTGCAGGAGTATCAGGTACCCCTGTTTTTCAGAACTTAACCCTCACTCCAAACGGTTCAGGCGGTTATACAACCGGTCCAGTAACCAACTTTATCAGCGGACTTTTATTTGGTGGAGATCCCCTGTCCGTGGATTTGGGTAGTACCTCGTTTAACGGCATCTTCTCCAACCCCAGCAACTACCTCCTGGGCAGCGCTATTTTTAATCTCCAAATTAGCTCTGCTGGAGTTCCTCAACTCTCAGGTCAAGGAGCTTTATTTGCAAGTTCAACCCCAAACAACTCTTTTGGAGTTTTTTCCGGAACCCAAGCTATTCCTACGCCTGCTTTATTGCCTGGGCTAGTTGGCTTAGGTTGGGCTGCGTTGCGTAAACGCAAAACCGAACTAAGAGAGTTTAACTAGGAGGCTGGTAAACCACAATTTCCCTGTTTGCCCGAATAACCGAGGGTTGTTGGCGTCAGCCTGAGCCAGCACCATCCGGTTATTCCTTAACAATCCCTGAAGACTTGACTAAAGTTTGGGCTTGAAGTCACTGATTTCACACGATCATTGCCAATGATAAACTCCTCTGTCTTCCTGATCACGGAAAGACAGGGGAGTTTTTTTTGTGTCCCTTTTCTTCATCAACTCTTCATAATCAGTGATGCATCTTTACCTTCTCTAAACAAATCTACGGTTGAAATACTCCGGAACCTCTGCATCGCAGGCGTAAGGTCTAGTGACTAGTTTTTACCCATTCGCAATCATTATTTTCCTATGGCATCTATTTCTACTCCCACTCCTACTGGTGCCACTTCTTACAGTGCCAAAACCATTTGCAAAATTGTGGGATTGGTTTGTCTCTCTGGCTTTGTGATTGACATAGCGGTGCTGGCGTTGCCCCCCAACCCCGCCAGTGTTGAATGGCGGGCAAATTTTATGCAACAGCTTGCCGATCGCAGCATTATCATGCTTCTGGGTGCTGCGTTAACTATTTTTAGCCTGAACAGCCGTCGCTGGTTAAAGCGGGTTTCGATGCTGAGTTTAGTCCTGGGTGTGATCTTTCTGCTCTCAACCCTGCTGGTTATCCGCGATAGCCTGGCACTCCAGCAACTAGCAATTAGCAATATCAGCAATCAGGCATCCCAGATTCAAAGCCGGATTCAAGATGCCCAAAGCAAGCCTGCCGTTGATTCAAAATTGACCCCAGAACAACTTCAGCAAGCCTCTCAACAGCTCAACCTGCAAGCCAATACGCTTAAACAAACAGCGAAGACAACCTTTCTAAAAACCGGGGTCTCTAGCGTCGGCAATTTAGCCGTCGTAGGACTGGGGATGATTAGTCTAGGTCGCTATGGGATGCGGCTTCGCAAGAGCAAGGTCTAGTAGACCCAAACGAAAGTTTTGCAGGGGAGTAGCGGGGGGAATCCCCCTTCCGGGGTTACGGTGTATACATAAATACGCGGTAGCCTTCTGGGAGCGAAGCCCCCACTCCCCCATGGTGCAAAGTTGATGATTTGCACCACTAGGGCAAAACCGCCAATTCAAAATTCAAAATTGAATCTTCCCATGAACTGGAATCGGGTGAATCAGTTAAGCAACCGCTTGCTGCATGAAAGCCTTCAAACAACCCATAGCCGATTTGTCGCCTGTGGACTATTAGCGGGGTTTTGCTATGTCCCATTTTGGTTTGCAGACCTGTTGGTTGGAACTTTGCATGGTGCCGCCAGCCTTTTGATGGCGGCAGCAGTTTTTCTGGGCCTGCAGCGGCTCTGGAAGCAACGTCAGCAGCTAGCGACACTTCAGGTTTCTGAGGAAGATCGGCTGCTGGGCCATCTTTTGATCCTGAGTGGGGTTTTGCTCTGCCCATTTGGCCTGTTGGCAGGAGAATGGGCACAGCGGCTGATCTGGATGGTGATTCTAGGGGGAATTGCCTGTAGTTCCTGGGGAGTGAGCTTCTTTAAAAAGTATTCACTCCCAACTTTCTTGATTGTTTTAGGGCTATTTCCCAACCCGACCAGTGTGGGAAAAGCCCTGTGGGAAAGCTTTACCCCCCCCTATATGCTGGAACAGTTGATGGCGTGGGCTGGGAGTTTAGGGCTGCGGGCGATCGGGCAACCAGCTGTTTTAGAAAATGCCGTCATTAAGCTTCCGGGAGGAGCCGTTGAGGTGAACTGGGGATGCAGCGGGTTCGATATGGCAACGGTCATGGCAGCTGCGGGGCTGGTCATCGGCATCTTTTTCAAGCAACGGTTCTCAAAAATCCTCCTGCTAATGGCAACGGGAGTGGCACTGGCATTTCTCTTCAATATTCCCCGCATCATGCTGATGGCAGTGGCGGAAGCCTATTGGGGAAAGGCTTCTTTCCAATTCTGGCATGGCTCCTGGGGCGGACAAATTTTCTCAACGCTTCTGTTCACGGTTTACTACTACGCTTTTATGGGATTCCTGAAGCGAGGTTCTACAAGCAAGCCGACGGAGCACACAGGCACTTAGGAAGGAGAACAACGTTTATAAGTAGCTGGGCGCAATTAAATAAAAGATGAGTTTGGGGGTGGAGGGGGTGGAACCCCCTGCCTGGGGG
>JBAUTA010000035.1:0-3586 GCA_049581985.1 Kovacikia sp. | reverse complement strand
GTTTCATTCTAAATTTTGGCATTTTATGCATCTACGAGAATAGGCCATTCTAGCCTTTAGGGGTTTTATCCCTTGATGGCTAAAATGCCCTAAACTCGTCACCTCTATCTAGAATGAAATGACCCTGCCCGTTTATTTAGATATTACGTCTTTACAAGAAAAGCTGATCCAGGCAGGTCGGGGAGGCTATTGTTTTGAACACAATTCATTGCTGCGGTCAGTCTTACTTGCGCTCGGCTTTCAGGTAACAAACTTAGCAGCGCGGGTGCTGTGGAATCTTCCAGAAAAGACCGTGACGCCTCGAAGTCATATGTTACTTCGAGTGGAGATTGACGCAAAATCGTATATTGCAGATGTTGGATTTGGCGGAGTAACGCTGACTGTTCCCCTGTTACTAACTCCGGATATCGAGCAAAGGACCTCCCACGAACCGTTTCGATTGCTTACAACTGATCACGGCTACATCATGCAGGCCTATCTTGGTCAGGTGTGGAAATCTCTTTACCAGTTTGACCTGCAAGAGCAACAGCTACCCGATTATGAGGTGAGTAGTTGGTATGTTTCAACTTACCCAAAATCGCTTTTTGTCACTTCTCTGATTGCGGCCAGACCTGACACAGATTGCCGCTACGCCTTGCTAAACAACCAGCTGACAACGCATTATTTGGATGGTCGGACAGAACGGCGTTTGTTAACCACTGTCAACTCTTTACTGACTACCCTTGAGACTGAATTCCGCTTGCAATTGCCCCCGATCGCGGATCTCGAAACTGCTTTACAACCAGTAGTCGCGTCAATCAACCCTTAGCCCTATCAGTAAACAAGCGTCGTTAATGATAAGAAGGGAGTAGGGGCAACGCCCCCACTTCCCCAGGGTGCAAAATCGATGCTTTGCAACGCTAGACTTTGAGTACCCAGGCATCACGGGTTTGGGCACTGACAAAGGATGCGGGAACCACGGGGATTTTTACTCCCAAAGCATTAAATGCAGCTCGAATCGCGGTGGCATGGGCAGACTCAGTGGAACCGATACTTGCACCAGCGGTAATCAAAGCGGGCGTTTTGAGGTTGGCAATTTCAGTAGTGTAGGCGATCGCGGCATCTGTCTCTAAGGCCAGTGCTAGTTTCGCAATATTCACATCACTATCCACATTGCCTTCGCCCTTTTTAAGGTAAGACGAGACATCGTAACTGGGTTCGGCTTTAACCGGAGTTCCACCCAGGCTTTGAACCGCAGATGCTAGCAAATCACGGTGCTTCTTGTGATCTGCCTGGTTGGCTAAAGCAATTGCTAAAACAGCTTTGCCAACCTCAGTATTCGTCAGCTTACCTGCCGCAAAACTATAAGCCCAAATCGCTTGGTGTTCATAATACAGGGCATTGTTGAGAATCTTGGCATCATTTCGTTTGTCTGTCTCAGACGCATCTGCGCGGTTAGCGAATAGCGGAATACTTAAGGCACTGAGAACTCCTCCTGTCACACCTGCCATTGCACCCGTAGCTAACACTTCACGCCGGGAAACTGCTTTAGAGCGGCGTGAAGAAGTCCGGACTAGACGATCGTTATGGTTGTTCATAAGTAGGTTTATTTCCTGCACATGGGATTGATTATTTGATGAGTAGTAGAGCAAAACGAAAGGTTTGGAAGGGGGTAAAAGGGGAAGCCCCCAACCCCTCCTATTGCAAAATTTAGTGCTTACAACACTAGGGCTACCGTTTGATGCATTCTTTATTCCTCAGGATCCATACAGAATGGAGAAGGGCAAGCTCTGCAGGGTTTTAGCAACTCCATCAACGTTTGATTCAAAATTGGATACGTTAACTTTCTTGAGTTGGATCTCTGGATGCGGTGAAACCTTTTGCCTGGAGGTAACGCTCCTATTCTCCGTTGTTTACAATTAATTAAACCTGCTGCTATAGCTGTCCTAAATCAGTGGTGAGTTTGAGCATCTGTGTGAGAAAGAATTCCGCGAGAGCCCTTTCCCACAATCCAAATAGGATCGCTATAGTCTTGGGGAACAGTATAAAGAGTCTCCAGCGATGACGAGAGGGTAGGATAATGGGCATTTCCTCCTTTCCCAAGCTCTCGCTTGACTTCTCTGGCATTACCAGACTATCTACTTAACGGTTTCTACAACCTCTGATAGACGACATTTCACTGAAATAGTTCTAAGAATTAGGAGTGGAATAAAAGTTAGATTTAGTAAAATTTTGTGGGCTGACTGGCTTAGCTTGGCTTGGTGATGGACCTGCTCCCAGGCATTCCCACCAACCAAAAGAAAGGTATTTGTGATGAACAATCCTACCTCAAACCAACAATTTAGCCCGCAAGTCACCCCATCTGATGCGCAACCAGCAGCTCCTATAATTGACTACTGGTACGTTTGGACGGATGAGGATGGCGTCAGTCATCAATCTCGCCGCCAAATTCAAGACTTTAGGCTAGAAAGTATTTCACCCCCTGCTTCTCCCCAATGGCTGGGGCAGTTAAAGCAGGCAGGTGCTACCTTGAGTTTTACAGTGCTGCCCGTGGGCTGGACGGGAACCTGGCATGAAAACCCCAAGCATCAGTGGATTATTCCCTTGTCGGGACGCTGGTTTGTAGAAACTATGAATGGACAACGGGTGGAAATGGGACCCGGTGAAATTTCTTTTGGGGCAGACCAACATACCAGGGAAGATGCCCAGGGTCGTAAAGGCCATCTTTCAGGCACCGTAGGCAACGAACCTGCCGTTTTAATCATTGTGCAGTTTGAAGAAACTCCACCGATGGAATAACCGATGGAATAGGGGAGTATGCGTCTGCAGAAGATTTTAGGTGCTCCAATAACGATAATCTAGAAATTGTGAATCCATTCAAGGCTTCTTGAGAATATGCAGCATAACGATGTCCATAACCCGCCGCAAAGAACCTCTCGGATCAATCAATAACCTCTAAGCGGTCGGATTCATGGGCGTTGTTTAGCTTGCAAATCGCAGGGATTGCTTACGAACTAGCTAGTGCTGCTATAGCTTCAACCTCTATTTTCAATGCTGGCGCAAAAAGGCTCTTAACTTGGATAAGTGAACTTGCTGGCAAGTTATTTTTATAGCAATTGGATAGCACATTTCTGAATTTATCAATCTCCTCAAGCTCTGTGACGAATATTGTCACTTTGAGCAAATTACTAAAGCTAACCTTTTCTGCTTCAAGAATACTCTTAATTTGATTGAAAACGGCTTCAGCCTAAGTTGCGAGATCCCCGTCTTGTGCAGGCGTATTGAACGCAGTCAAACCTGAAAGGAAAAGTAAGCCGTTGTAGCTCACTGCATGAACGTATGGACCTACAGGTGTATCAAGATCAGGACAATTCTTACGCTCAATCTGCATGTGTGTCTACTCCTTATTGCTAGGCTAATCAACTACGATGAAGGCTTCTCCTACATTTTTTCGTTCGTGTCTTAGCTTTGCATAGCTTTGACGTTAACGTCAAGGTTGTTAACGTTAGGCACTAGTAGACCAAAACGAAAGTTTTGAAAGGGGTGAAGGGGTGGAACCCCTTCTGGGGGCTTCGCCCCCACTCCCCCATGTTGCAAAATTTAGTGT